>DATBMR010000037.1:0-4214 GCA_036554745.1 Binatia bacterium | reverse complement strand
CGTACGTTTTGGTCGAGAATCGCGCCGGCGTGATCCTGGCTCATAGTTTCGCCGTACTTCCCGAAGAGTTTCAGCGCGCATCAGTGCCTCATTCCATGCAGGAGGATAGGCCGCGCGTTTTGAAAGTGGGACAACGTGCGGTTCACGAGGTAAGTGTGGCTGTGCTAGACGGAGGCGCCGTGCGTTTGGGAATTTGGCGCGATGATTTTAATGCGGAAGTTTTTCAGGCTGTAATGCCTTTGATTAAACTGATCTTACTGGTCGTCGGTTTGAGTATCATTCTGGTAATGTACTTAGCTTGGAAGCTTAACCGACCCATCGTTAAATTGGTCGAGGCCGCCAAATCGATCAATACCGGTGTGTTTGATTCACCGGCATTAGACGTTGACGACCCGACCGAATTAGGTGCGCTGTCGCGCGCACTCGAGCGCCTGCGCTCTAGCATCTATGCAGCGCGGAACCGACTGACCTCAGAGCGGTAGGTGATCTAGCTGAACTTGTCATTTACGCACTGAGTCCGTCTTGATTGTGCGGCGCACGGAAAGTTTTGTGGAGCTCTATGCCGGTATTTATTATAGTTCTAACCGGCGGCGAGCTGCTTCATGAACCAGTCGGCAATATAGGTACGTCGATCGAAGCGCTTCTCCCCGTGACCGACGCCGTCGAGCATCGAACGATCGGGGGAGTTCACCGCTTTTTGGTAGAGATTGAGCGCGCCGCGCGGATCCATGACGCGGTCGTCGACGCTGTAGCCCACCAGCAGCGCACATTCGATGCTGTCAGCTCGGCCGATCACCGTGAACTCCTTGATTCTCTCTCGCGCCTCTTTTAAATCTTTGGCTCCCATCAACCAGCGCAGCCGGTCCCGGATCGGCGGATAGTAGTCAAAAATATCGTCGACCAAATTATAGGCACCGCTCCAAACCGCCACCGCTTTGATGCGCTTTTCCGCCGTGGCCGAGCGCGGTCCAGAGTAACCGCCCATGCTGGAGCCGTGCAGCCCGATGCGTCCGGCATCGACATCCGGACGGCTGACTAAATAATCAACCACGGCCTTGGTAATTCGTTCTGAGTCGGGCGGTGCGTAGAGTTTGTGGTAGCGCAGTGTTCCGCCATGCCCCGGCCCGTCGACATCGATGAACGACATGCCGCGACGGACGTACTGGCCGGCGCCGCCGTCCTCGCCGCGCCACAGTATTCCGTCCGCGCCGCCGTAATTAAACACCACCGGCAGTTTCGTTCCTGGAGTACCGCGTCCGGGCCAAAACAGCGCGGGCAGCTGGTATCCTTCATAAGGGATCTCGACGCGCTCAAATGGCGGTTTGACGATGGTCCACGCTTTGTCGAAGTTTTCCTCGAGTTTTTTGAATGTCGGCAGCATGCGAGCATCGCTGTCGGGCATGTAGACGACCGCGCGGCGGTAAAAGTCGGCGGCGCGCAGGTAGAATTCGTGAGCTGTTTGATAACGCTTTGCCTCTTCAAAACCGGCTGCGAGCTCCGCGTTTTTCTTGGCAATCTCTGTCCATTCCTTGTGCCAGCTTTCAAGATTATAAGGCTTGACCCGACGCGCCACACCGCGGATGTCCGGATCGGGATGGTCCGGCGAAATTTCCATACGCACTTCCAATTGTCCGCCTCCCGGGAGACCGGGCGCCGGATACAGGAGCTTCTCTGCCTCTTCTTTTTTAAAAACATCGCCGCCGGTTTGGGTAGCCATTTTTTTCTCCTTTCGCTGTCGCTCGACGTTTTTCTCTTTGCCCGAGGCGAGAGGAGATTGCAACCCGAGGATCGATCGGCGCCGCGTAAGAACTTGCTCGTGTGAGCTAGCGAAGCCGGAAGGCCACGCTAGGACCGTTGTTGGCAGTGGCAAACGAAGGAGGAGAACAGCCGGCGGTGCAGTCTTCGACGCGGCGCCAGCACCTCCGGATGCCATTGCACGCCGAGCACAAAGCGATGCTCGGTGCTTTCGATTCCTTCGATGACACCGTCTGCGGCAAGGGCGTTGACGATTAACCCGCGGCCGAGTCGCTTCACTGCCTGGTGGTGAGTCGTGTTGACCGTAAGCTTTTTGTGGCCGAGGATTCCAAAAAGTTTGGTGCCGGCTTCGATCCGAACCGGGTGGTCAATGGGGTGTGGCAGAGCGCCGCGTTCGTGAGCGCCGGCGGCAGGAATTTGGCTTGCGATATCCTGGTAGAGCGAGCCGCCCAAAGCAACATTGATTGCCTGGGCGCCGCCGCAGATGCCCAACACCGGCAGATCGCGTCCGAGCGCTGCGATCGTCATCTCGAGTTCGAATGCCGTGCGCGCGGCTTTGATCGCGCCGAGTTCCTTGATCGCTCGCTCGCCGTAATAGTGCGGATGGATGTCGAAATTACCGCCGCTCAATACCAAACCATCAAGGCGGTCGAGCAAATGTCCCAAGGCGGATTTCACATGCGGTAAAAACACCACCACGGGAACGGCACCGGCTCGCGCGATCGCTGTCAAATAGCGTTGCGGCAGGAACAATGAGGGATCTTCTCGGCGGTCAGCGGCACTGGCGGGCGCAATGGAGACATCCGCCGTAATTCCGATCAAAGGAGGAGCACTGCGCGTCATTCTGCTCGTACAAACGTTTGTAAATTCCGTGATTCCGCAGCACAAGCTTAACATAGCCACGGGTTTCGCCGTAGGGGATTTGTTCGACAAACTCTTCAATATCCTCGGCCGGTATTTCTCGCTCCCAGCGGTCGACCGCGGCCTCGCCGGCGTTGTAGGCGGCGATCGCTTTGTGCCAGTTGTGCGAGTAACGTTCGAGCAGATCTTTCAAGTACTGGGTGCCCAGGGTTAAGTTGACTTCGGGCTCGAACAGCTTTTCTTGTGACGGTACGGCGACCCCCAATTGCCGGGCCACCCGGGCCGCTGTCCCCGGAATCAATTGCATCAGGCCGAGGGCGCTGGCGGACGAGCGGGCGCGGCTATCGAATAGGCTCTCCTGGCGGATCAACGCCAGGATGAGATAAGGATCGAGCTCGCGTTCCAGCGATTTTTGCTGAATCAAGTCCCAGAACGCCAACGGATAACGGTAAAGGTCGCGTTCGCCTTGTGACAACGGGGCCTGGTTGGCTAGAGTCAGGCTGCGTCCATAGGCGCGGTTGTTGAAATACTCGCGCATCAGCACCGCACGCATCCTTCCATTCGGTTTCGTGTTGTTGATGTAGTCCAGCTCCGCCACGGCGAGCTGGTGCAGCGACAGCGTGGCCAACTCACGGGCACGCGAGAGATGGAAGTCAACTTCAGCTGTCAGCGCAGGATCGGGCTCCTCCGAAGTTTGCGGCGGGCCGGGCTTTTGCGCGTCAATGGTCGCACCGAGACGCTCGAGCCCGCGCCGAGCGAGCCCTTCGTAGTAAGATTCCCCGCTATCGAAGAAAATTCGGCGATAGAGTTGCTTGGCGGTGTCTTCGTCGCCGGCTCTTTCCGCGCTGCGGGCTTGCCAATAGAGCGCCGCCTTGGCTAGCGTGTCGCTTTTCGCTTGGCGCGCCAGCGTCTTGAACGTCTCTGCCGCCGCAGCCATTTCCCCGGCGCGGTAGTAGAGCCAGGCGAGCCGCCAAGCGGCATCGTCGCGCACCGAAAGTTCGGCAGATTGGTTAACAGCAGCCGTGTAAAACTCGACAGCTCGCTCTTTCCGGCCGAAAAATTCGTGAATGTCTGCGGCCGCAAACCGGGCGCGTTCCGCATCCAAGCTGGAAGGGTAGTTCTCGATGATCCGATTGAAATACTCGAGCGCTTCGGCGTTTTCGTGCCGGTTCCATAGAATATTCCCGATTTGGTAAAGCGCCTTCGGCGCTTCAACCGTCTCAGGATACTCGCGCGCGATCTGTTCGAGCAGCGGCATCGCCGCGTTTCGATTGCGGACTGACAGATACAGAGCAGAAAGTTTAGTCAAAAACTTCAAGCGTCGATCGGGCTCGGTGACCGTGTTCAACAATTTCTGATAGAGCCTTGCCGCTTCGTCCGCCTGTCGCTCGCGAGCCAAGCGGTCGGCTTCGTCGGCGAGAGACTGAGTCGTGTGAAAACCAAACAGTTCGGGGTGATCTGCGCGCAAGCGGGCCTGAGCTTTTCGCGCGGCCGATGTCCAGCGCGACAGCGGTGATTCATTGCGCAGCTGATCATAGAGCGCATGGGCGCGACGCAACTCCCCCTGCGCTTCGCGAATTTGTCCCTGAAGGAACAAC
>DATBMR010000295.1:0-17529 GCA_036554745.1 Binatia bacterium | reverse complement strand
ACGATCAGCATGCGCGAGCGCTCTTATCCCGCGATCGGCTCGCAAGAGCGTCTGCCGAAATGGCTGGTTTTTTCGCTGGTCTTGCATGCGGCGTTAATCGCGGCGCTCTTTTTGACCCCCATGTTGCCAACAGAAACTCGGCCAGTTCCAGTTTACACGGTCGACCTCGTTGGCGGCGAACGGATCGGGCGCGCCAACTTCGGCACGGAGTTGACTTCCGCCCCCAAACGGCCGGTTAAAGATCCCGAGGTCGATCGCAAACCTCCCGCTGCGGAAATCAAAAAAACCGAGCCGGAGATCAAAAAAGAAGCGAAAAAAGAAGAACCAAAAATAGAAAAGGTTAAGCCCAAGGCGGCCGAGCCAAAGCCGCCGGTGGAGGAGAAGATCGTCCTCAAAGAAAAGACCAAGGCCGAACCGATAAGAAGTGAAACAGTCAAGAAAGAACCGGTTAAAGAAGTAAAAACTGCAAGGAGAGAAGAAAGCAGTAGCGAAACCGCATCGGCAGACAGCGTGCGCGAGAGGTTGATTCAATCTGCGGTGGACCGCGCCAAGAGTCGAAGCGAAAGCGCGCAACCATCCAAAGGAGAGGCGTTGAGCGCAGGCTCCGGGGAAGGCGAAGGCGCGGCGGCGTTGGGCGCTGGCGGGCGTGGTGGACCCGGTATTGTGAAAGGAATCGATTTTATTATCTATCAAAATCGCATGCTCGCGACGATCAAGGAAAACTGGGCTTGGGTGGGTCAGCGGAGCAATTTAAAGGTCGTGGTTCAATTCGGGATTAGAGAAAACGGCGAGATTGTCGGCCTCAAAATCGTTCAACCATCGGGGGATCCTTCTTATGATGAGTCGGTGGTGCGTGCGGTCAGAAAATCCAATCCATTGCCGGCGCCGCCGGAGAGTTACCGCAAGGATTTCGCCGACGTGGAATTGACATTTCGACCACGAGATCTGGGAGCTTGAACAGATGAGAAAAATTTCCTTCGCAATTTTTTGTTTGTGGATCCTGCCAAACATTACCCAAGCAGCAGTTACGGGAGAAATCGTCGGTCAAGGCGGCCAACGATTTCCCATTGCCGTGTCGCCGTTGAAGAATTTGGGGGCGAATACGGCGGAGTCAGGGCGTTTTTCGACCGGCATTGCGGATGCCATGGTGCATGATCTCGAGTTATCCGGTTGGTTCAAAGTCATCGATCGTTCCGCCTATATTGAGAGCGCTCAGGGAAGCGGTATTACCCTTGGTACTTTCGATTTCAAAGATTGGTCGACCATTGGAGCCGAGGGATTGGTCAAAGGCGGATTTTCCGTTCAAGGCGATGAAATTACCGTCGAGCTTCGGTTGTTCGACGTCTATCAAAACAAAGAGCGAATCGGTAAGCGCTATACAGGCCGTGCGCGCGATTATCGCCGGATCGCGCACAAGTTCGTCGACGAAATCATCAATCAATTTACCGGAATTCCGGGTATCTTTAACACGCGCATCGCTTACGTTTCGAATAGCGGTGGGCGTTTCAAGGAGATTTACGTCTCCCATCTCGACGGTAGTGAGAAATTCCAGGTAACCGACAATCATACGATCAATCTTTCGCCTGATTGGAGTCCGGACGGCAGGTCGATTCTGTATTCATCATTCAAAGATCGTAATCAGACTTTGTATTTGTTCGAATTGTTTAGCGGCAAAGAGGTTCGGTTTACGCCGCGCGACGGCGGCCGCTATCTTGGCGGCAAGATCTCTCCAGATGGCCAGTCCATCGTTGCGACTTTGGAGTCGGCTGGTAACACTAACCTCTATTTGCTTGATCGTGGCGGTAATTTGATTCGGCGGCTAACCCAGGATCCAGGGATAGAGGTTTCGCCGGCATGGTCTCCCGACGGCAAGCAGATCGTCTACGTTTCGGACCGCAGCGGCTCGCCCCAGCTGTACATTCTGGAATTGGCGAGCGGGAAGAGCCGGCGGCTCAGTTATAACGGCAGTTACAACACCTCACCGCAGTGGTCACCGAGAGGGGATCGGATAGTTTATACGGGGCGGGTCGGGGGCCGGTTCACCATTTTTACGATTTCCGCCGACGGTGGCGACCCGCGTAAGTTGACCTCCGAATCATTCGATAGCGAGGATCCGACCTGGTCGCCGGACGGCAGATTCATAGCTTTTTCTTCGAATCGTGCTGGCCGCTATCATCTTTACGTCATGCAAGCTGGCGGAGACAATCAGCGACGATTGACAGGCTCTGGGGGGGATGATACAAAACCTAGTTGGTCCCCGCGCTTAGACTGATTTTCGATTCCATACCTTGAATTTGACATCGCTATGTTTCCATCGTTTGAGTGGGAGGTCTGATGAATTTGCGTTTCAGAATCGCGTGTCAGACGATTGTGTTTACGGTCTCATTGATTTTGGCGGCATGTGCGCCGAGTGCCACTCCACGTTCTGACTCAACCTCGGGATCTGGTGCTAGCACCGCTTCCCCGGGTACGGACGGACGCACGGGGGAAGGGGCGCGCGGCGGCACCCGAGAATCGGAGACGGGAGCTTCCAGCCTGAAGCAGCTCCAGGAGGGTAAGTCGCCGATCACTCCGGCATCGAGCCCGATCAAGGACATCTATTTCGATTTTGACCGCTATGATCTGAGCAGTGATGCGCGAACGATTTTGCGCGCCAACGCCGATTGGTTGAAGAAAAATTCGAACGCGCGCGTAGAGATCGAGGGCCACTGCGACGATCGCGGCACGAGCGAGTACAATTTGGCCTTGGGCGCCAAAAGGGCTCAAGCGGCCCGGGAGTACCTAGTGACCTTGGGGGTGGCGGCCGCGCGTCTTTCGACGATCAGCTACGGCGAGGAGATTCCGGTCTGCAAGGAGGCGACGGAGTCGTGCTGGCAGCAAAATCGGCGCGCCCGATTCGTGATAGTTCAAGGACGACCTACCAGCTGATGCGAGGTAGCCCTAGCGTGAAACAGCGAATGTCTTCAAAGATACTTTTCGCTTGCGCAGTACTTGCGGTCGGCGCGTTTTTGTCGGCTTGCGTCAATCCTCAGCAGGTTGAGTTTCTCGAGAGGGAGCAGCGGCGACTGCGCAGCGACATGACCACTCTCCATGGAGATGTCGACAGCTTTCGCGCGACACTCGCCGATACACGCGCAAATATCCAGCAAATGCAACGGGAACTCAGCGCGATCAAGGAGCGCATCGACGAAACCCGAGTGCAGGTCGGACAACAACTTGGCCAGAGCACTCGGGAGGGGGACCAGCGCGTCAAAAATCTTGAGGCGCGACTCACCAAGCTGGAACAGGACGCCAAGGCCCAGGCGGAACTGCTCAACAGCCGCGAGGAGGAATTGAAACGGCTGCGCGAGACGGGATCGGCAGCCGCTAGGCCGGGTGACGGTGTCGCGGATCTTGGTCTTGCCGAGTCTGAAATCGTGCGCAGGGATTTCGAAGAGGCGTCGCGCGCCTTTGAGGGCAAAGATTACCGGGTCGCGATTGTTCGGTTTAAGGAGTTTCTCAAGAAGAATCCCAAGAGCCGATTGGCTCCGAGCGCCCAGTATGCGATCGGCGAAAGCCACCTAGCGCTCAAGGAGTTCAACAACGCGATCATCGAATTCGACGAGGTGCGGAGGCGCTATCCGCAAACCGAAAAGGTGCCCGCAGCGCTACTGGGACAGGGTTCGGCCTTCAGCGAGCTAGGCGAGAAACTTAACGCACGTTTGGTATTGCAAGAATTGCTGGAAAAGTACCCGCAATCGCCGGAGGCCGCAAGGGCGAAACAGCGGCTCAAGGCGCTCGAATCCTAGTCAGCCGCGGGCTCCGCCGTCCGCATTTCTCATTCTCGTTCAGATTTGAACTCGGAGATCTCTACTATCCAACGGTTTGGTGCCTTCCGCGACTTGTAAGCGATGCAGATTATTCGCCATACCGACGAGCGCATGCCGAGTCTGCCCAGCTCGGTGGTGACGCTGGGCAACTTCGATGGCATCCACCTCGGGCATCAGGCATTGATCGGCGGGGCAGTCGCGGATTCCAAGCTTCTTGGCGTTCCCTCGGTGGTTTTGACGTTTGAGCCCCATCCACTAAAAGTGCTGGCACCCAAACGGGCACCAAGGATGATTTTAACGCACAAGGACAAAATGCAGCTCTTGCAACAAATGGGTGTCGACATTGTGGTCGTGCAGCAATTCGATTTGTCGTTCGCCGGCATCCAAGCCGCGGAATTTGTGCGTGAACTCTTGGTTGGGCGGCTCAAAGCGAAAAAAATCTGGGCCGGCAAAGACCTGCGGTTTGGGCAAGGAAGAAAAGGCAGCGTGGCTGATTTACGGCGATGGGGCAGCGATTTTGGTTTTGAAGTCTCGGTCGTCGAACCGATCCTGGTCGATAATTATAGAGTCAGTAGCTCGCGCATCCGTGAGCTTGTGGGCGCGGGCCGGGTAGAAGAGGTAAAGGCCCTGCTGGGCCGCTATCATTTTGTCTCTGGGCGCGTTACCGAAGGGCATCGGCGCGGCAAAGATTTGGGCTATCCGACGGCCAATATTGCCACGCGGACCGAAGTGCTGCCGCTTGACGGAATTTACGCGACCCTGTTGCATTTAGGCGAAAGAGAGCTGCTCAGCGTCAGCAGCATTGGCATTAACCCCACATTCGGCGAAGGCCCGAGGACGGTCGAGGCGTACATCATGGATTTCAATGAGGACATTTACGGTGCTTCGGTACGACTCTCTTTTGTCAAAAGGATTCGAGAAGAAAGAAAGTTCGATTCGGTACCGGCGCTGGTCGCGCAGATCGGCGCGGATGTGGAAAGCGCGGCAGCAATTTTTCGCGAGCTCCGGATCACTCGGGGTACATCCTCACGCGTTCCATGAATGAGGCACGAGATTATCACGTGCTGATCGACGCTCGATCGGCTGGATCGCGCTTGGACTTGTTTCTGGTCGGATATTTGACGCCGACCAAAGACGCCGGCGAAGGGCTGAGCCGCGCGCAAATTCGCAGGCTGATCGACGAGGGACAGGTGACCGTCAACGGCGTCAGAACCAAAGCAAGCGCGCGCGTTAGGACCAACGATCGGGTCGACGTTCGCCTATTGCCGCCGCGCGCTACGGAGATCGGCGCCGAAGCGCTGCCGTTGGCGGTGCTTTACGAGGATGCCGATTGTATTGTTGTCAACAAGGCTCCAGGAATGACGGTTCATCCGGCTGCCGGGCACTGGAGCGGGACGCTCGTCAATGCACTATTGCATCATTGTCCGGATCTGGAAGGCGTTGGCGGCGTGCGACGTCCGGGCATCGTGCACCGTTTGGACAAGGACACTTCGGGTGTCATGATCGCTGCAAAAAACGCGTTCGCCTATCAAGACTTGGTGCGACAATTCAAAGAAAGGAGCGTGGAAAAGGAATATCTCGCCCTGGTTTGGGGTGCGTTATCCCAGGATCGGGGAATCATCGAGCGGCCGATTGGGCGGCACCGTTCTGACCGCAAAAGAATGTCCAGTGTGCGCTTCTCGAGTCCTGGCCGCGCGGCAGTGACCGAATGGAGCGTGGAAGAGCGGTTTACGCTGAACGGCGGAGCGCCGCTCCCCCGTTGGGTTACTCTGCTCCGGCTTTGTCCGCGCACCGGCCGGACGCATCAGCTTCGCGTCCATATGGCCGACCTGGGACATCCCTTAGTCGGTGACCGGGTCTACGGTTCTAAGCGCCGAAACAACGGAACCAAGTCGTTTCTTGAAGCAGCTGTCGAGTCTTTCCCGCGGCAGGCGCTTCACGCGAGAAAATTAATCCTGGATCACCCTCGCACCAGTCTTCGCATGGAGTTTGTCGCATCGTGGGCCGACGACCTCAACGAGCTGGTGAGTTGTCTACGCGAGGCAAATTCGGGCGTGGCTTCACATAAGGATAAGGGTGCATCGGGTCCTTCGGGTCCACATCGGGTCCATTCGGGTCCATTCGGGGTTGACAAGCCTCCGCCTTTAAAATAAGATTGTGCTAAGAGATTTCAATTCAACAAATCTTGAGTCAATCCCCCACGTACAAGAAGTTCACTCAATAGCGTTCAATTTGGTTTGTTTTTCAAAATTGAGATTATTATCTGCGTTGTAATCCTGTCGCACTAACATGCGCCCGCCAAAAACCGTCTGTAACGGGCATGCTTCGTCTGCGGTACGATTGCGGCAGCGCATCTTACGGTAGGGCGCAACGTCACTTGGTCGCTTGCACCGACATCGTGCAACTGGATCGCCTCTGGGGCACCGCTCCAGACCCTGAAAGGAGTACCAGCGTTTATGGTTCGTGGTAGAACTCGCGTCGCCGAGCCGGAGGCCGTTGAAGATAACGGACTCAATCTAAAAGCTCTTAAGGAAAAAAAGATTAGCGAACTTGCCTTGATCGGCAAGAATTTCAACATCGAGGGCGCCGCTAATATGCGCAAGCAGGAACTGATTTTTGCAATTCTGCAAGCGCAGACGGAGCAAAACGGTCACATCTACGGCGAGGGGGTACTGGAAACGCTGCCTGATGGGTTCGGTTTTCTTCGGGCGCCGGATTATAACTATCTTCCCGGTCCCGACGATATCTACGTTTCGCCAAGTCAGATTCGCCGCTTTAACCTGCGGACGGGCGACATCATCTCGGGTCACATACGCCCCCCAAAAGAGGGCGAGCGCTATTTCGCGCTGCTCAAAGTTGAGACCATCAACTATGAGGATCCGGAGCGCGCTCGAGAGAAGATCCTGTTTGATAATCTCACCCCACTGTATCCCAACGAACGTCTGCGTCTTGAATGCCAGCCCGATGATTACACAACCCGGATAGTCGATTTGCTGACGCCGATCGGCAAGGGGCAGCGCGGTCTCATTGTCGCGGCACCCCGCACGGGCAAGACCATGATGCTACAGCACATCGCGAAAGCGATCGCGTATAACCAGAAGGAAGTCATTCTTATCGTCTTGTTGATCGACGAGCGGCCCGAAGAGGTCACGGATATGCAGCGTTCCGTGGACGGCGAAGTGATCAGTTCGACCTTCGACGAGCCGGCGACGCGTCACGTCCAAGTCGCTGAAATGGTCATTGAAAAGGCGAAACGTTTGGTGGAGCACGGAAAGGACGTGGTCATACTGCTCGATAGCATCACCCGCCTGGCGCGCGCGTACAATACGGTAGTGCCGCCGAGCGGAAAGATTCTCTCCGGCGGTGTCGATTCCAACGCGTTGCACAAGCCCAAGAAATTCTTCGGAGCAGCCCGCAATATTGAAGATGGCGGCAGCTTGACGATTATCGCGACGGCGTTGATCGATACCGGAAGCCGCATGGATGAAGTGATTTTTGAGGAGTTTAAGGGCACCGGTAACATGGAGGTCCATCTTGATCGGCGCTTGATGGATAAGCGCGTTTTCCCGGCGATTGACATCAATAAGTCCGGCACGCGCAAAGAGGAGTTACTGATCGCGAAAGAAGACCTCAATCGCATCTGGATCTTGCGTAAGGTTCTATCGCAGCTTAGCGTGGTTGACGCGATGGAATTCCTGCTCGACAAGATGCACGGAACCAAGACCAATAAGGAATTTCTCGAGTCCATGAACCAATAAGACCCCCGCCCCTCCCCCAATCTTGCGTCGGTTGATGAACTCTGTTAAAAACGCAAGATAATCAAAGTCTTTACTGTTTTTTTCGGCGCTCGATGATTGCGCGTGGCTAAGCGCCGCGCAGCGTCGATTTTACAAGACACATTAATACACACCCTTTCCGATCCCGGTCGCGGTGCCTGTCAGGTGCGCTCGGGAAGCGACGAGAGGGGAGGACAAACCAAAGGAGAAAAGATGAGCGAAATTTCGATGAAGCAGTTGCTGGAGGCGGGCGTCCATTTCGGGCATCAGACGAGCCGCTGGAACCCCAAAATGAAGCCTTATATTTTTGGCGCCCGTAACGGCATACACATCATTGACCTCCAGCAAACGGTCACGATGTTTAAAGAGCTCGAAGCCGTGGTCCGCGATTTGGCCGCTTCTGGCGGGCACATCCTGTTTGTCGGTACCAAGAAGCAGGCCCAGGAAGCGATCCGTGAGGAAGCCACTCGCTGTGGCATGTTTTACGTGCACAATCGCTGGCTCGGCGGCACCTTGACCAATTTCGCCACGATTCGGCAAAGCCTTGAGCGCTTGCGCAAGATCGAAGAAATGGAAAACGATCCGAAAATCGTCGAAGCCCTGACGAAAAAGGAAATGCTCGGCCTTTCGCGGGAGAAAGCCAAACTAGAGCAATCTCTCGGCGGTATCAAGACTATGCGCAAGCTGCCGGATGCCATCTTCGTCATCGATCCGAAGCAAGAAGAAATTGCTGTCAAAGAGGCGCGTAAACTCGGCATCCCCGTCATTGCGGTGATCGACAGTAATTGCGACCCCGATATGGTGGACTACAAGGTGCCGGGTAATGACGATGCGATTCGGGCGATTCGCTTATTTTGCTCGGTGATCGCGGACTCGATTATCGAGGGCAAGACCATTTACGAGCAAGCCATGGGCCGAGGCAAAGACGAGGACAAACCAGTCGCCGATATGAGCAGTGGAGCGTCTGCAGCCTCCGCGACGGCAGGAGTCTGAAAGCGATGGAAGTGAGTGCTAGCGTTGTTAAAGAGCTTCGGGAGAAAACCGGAGCGGGGATGATGGACTGCAAGAAAGCCCTTGCCGAAACTCAAGGCGACGTGCAAAAAGCAGTCGACTATCTGCGCCAAAAAGGTCTCGCCGCGGCGGCGAAAAAGGCCGGCCGGGTCGCCGCAGACGGGGCGGTCGGCGCCTATGTACATCCGGGTGGCAAGATCGGCGTGCTCGTTGAGATTAATTGCGAAACCGACTTTGTCGCGCGCACCGCGGAGTTCCAAGCCTTGCTCAAGGACATCGCAATGCAGGTGGCCGCCGCCAACCCGCGCTACATTCGGCGTGAAGATGTCTCCGCCGCCGAACTCGATAAAGAGAAGGAGATTTACCGGCAGCAAGCTTTGGAAACCGGCAAACCGGAGAAAGTCGTCGAGAAGATCGTCGACGGAAAGATTGAACGCTTCTACTCCGAGGTGTGCTTGCTGGAGCAGTCGTTCATCAAAGAGCCGGACAAAAAGGTTTCGACGGTCGTTAACGATGCGATTGCACGGCTCGGTGAAAATATTCAGATCCGGCGCTTTGCGCGGTACCACTTAGGCGAAGGAGCCGTGACAGAATAACGTCCGCACTTTGTGAAGCGCATGGCTAACGGCGGGCCTAAGTATCGACGCATTATTCTCAAAGTCACCGGGGAAGTATTCGCCGGCCCGCTCAGTTTCGGCATTGATGGACCCACCGTTCGGGCGTTTGCCCAGGAAATTAAAGAAGTCAAAGAACTCGGCTGCGAGCTCGCGCTCGTGATCGGCGGCGGCAATATTTTTCGTGGCGCGATCGCGAGCGAGATGGGTATGGATCGGGCCAGCGCCGATACCATGGGGATGCTGGCGACGGTGATTAATAGTCTAGCGCTGCAGGATGCTTTGGAAAAACTGGGTGTTTCCACCCGGGTATTGTCTGCGATCGAAATGCGCCAGGTCGCCGAGCCCTACATTCGTCGGCGCGCCACGCGGCATTTGGAAAAGGACCGCGTAGTTATCTTTGCCGGGGGCACCGGGAACCCCTATTTTACCACGGATACGACGGCGAGCCTGCGCGCCATGGAGATCGGTGCCGAGGTGATTCTCAAAGCGACCAAGGTGGACGGTGTATACGATGCTGATCCGACGAAGCATGTCGACGCCGTTAAGTTCGCAGAACTAAGCTATATTGAAGTTTTGAATCGCGAACTGAAGGTGATGGATTCCACTGCGATCTCACTTTGCATGGACAATAATTTACCAATCATCGTTTTTAATCTGATGGAGAAAGGAAATATCAAAAGGGTGGTTTCCGGTGAGCCGATCGGAACTCTGGTCAGCGGAGGCAAGCGATGAACGAAGCCATTTTTACCCAGGTGCAAAAAGAGATGGATAGTTCGGTGAGCGCATTGCGAAAAGAACTCACCAAGCTGCGCACGGGACGCGCTTCAACCGCGCTGCTGGAACATATCGTCGTCGACTACTACGGGGCGAGCACGCCGCTCAATCAATTGGCGACTCTCAGCGCTCCCGAGCCGAGGCTACTCGTGATTCAACCGTTCGACCGGGGCGCGATGGGCGAAATCGAAAAGGCCATTCTCAAGTCCGATCTCGGTCTGAACCCGAATAATGATGGCAAAATCATCCGTATCCCGATTCCACAGTTAACCGAAGAGCGGCGCAAGGAATTGGTCAAGCATGTCAAAAAAGTCGCCGAAGAGTATCGCGTTTCGGTTCGCAATCACCGGCGGGTCGCGATCGAGCAGCTGAAGGAATCGGAAAAGAAAAAAGAGATTACTGCCGACGACGCCAAACACGGCCAGGAACGAGTGCAGAAAATCACTGACGAATTCATTGGTCGCATCGACAAGGTGGTCAAAGCCAAAGAAGAAGAGGTCATGGCGGTCTAGGACAACAAGTTGCGCCGATTTCTCCCAGCTAATCTTCCATCCCTCCGCAGCGCTTGAAAGCCCTATTCGAACATCCGAATTCAGCCAGATGGAGCTCAACGGTTTAGACAAGACGCGCCTGCCTCGCCATGTCGCCATCATCATGGACGGCAATGGGCGCTGGGCCAAGTTGCGCGGTAAAAGTCGAATCGAGGGGCACCGACGTGGAAAGACCTCGGTGCGCGTGGTCGTGGAAATGAGCCGCAGGATTGGGGTGCGCTACTTGTCGCTTTATGCATTTTCCACTGAAAACTGGTTTCGGCCGCACGACGAAATCGATGCGCTGATGGGTCTGCTGGAGCATTATTTGGCTGGTGAGCGCACCAAGATGATGCGCTATGGGATTCGTTTGATCGCGATTGGCGATCGCTCCCGGTTGCCCGCCAGCGTCAAGACGGTTTTGGAGGAAACCATCGCACTAACCCGTGAGAATCAGCGCATGACGGTGATTCTTGCGCTGAGCTACAGCGGCCGGGATGAGATCGTCCGGATGGCGCGGCGCCTAGCCGCTGCCGTGCGCGCCGGCCGGTTGGAGCCTGAACAGGTCGACGAGCAGGCAGTCGCTGCCCATCTCGATAGCGCCGGGATGCCGGACCCAGATCTTCTGATCCGCACCAGCGGCGAGATGCGTATCAGTAATTTTTATCTTTGGCAGATTGCCTACAGTGAACTTTACATAACGCCAACCTTATGGCCGGACTTCCGTGAGGCAGAGTATCTTCAGGCTTTGCTTGCGTACCAGCGCCGCCGACGCAGATTTGGCCGCACCGACGAACAACTCGGCGAGCTAATCACGCCGTCAGTAGGGGCCGGTGGACGCCATTCTTAGGTTAAGAATCGGCACCGCGGCGGTCATCCTACCTTTATTGGTTTTGCTTATCGGGTGGAGTCCGCCCTGGCTGTTTGCTGCCGCGCTGTTCGTGCTCACCGTTGCCGCGCTAGCCGAATACTTTGCGATGGCCTTTCCGCAGCGCCGTAAGGAGCAGTGTGCTGGCATCCTGTTCGGTCTGGGCTTATCGGCCGCGATATTTCTAAGCGAACGCATTGATATCGTCTCATGGTCGGGCGCACTGTTTCTGGTGGTCTTCTCCGGTTATATGCTTGCTCCGGGCGCTTTAAACGAACGATTGAATCGGCTGCTATTTACGTTGTTGGGCGGAATTTACGCGGGCTTCCTTTTTCCCCACTGGCTGCTGGTGTTTCGTCACGCCCATGGGCGTGCTTGGATTTTTTGGATTTTATGCGTTGTTATGGTCGGGGATACCGTTGCGTATTTGGTAGGGCGACGTTTTGGGGCCCGCAAACTGGCGCCCGAGATTAGCCCAGGTAAGACCGTCGAAGGCGCATGGAGTTATATCGCCGGCACGGTTATGGCCGGGTTCGCCGGAGCGATCGTGCTATTTGACCAGTTTAGTTGGTTAGAAATCTTGGTACTCGGGTTGGTGCTCGGCATCCTGGGCCAGCTTGGCGACTTATTTGAGTCGTGGCTTAAGCGGGTCTTCGGCGTCAAAGACTCTAGCGACCTTTTGCCTGGTCACGGTGGTCTCCTTGACCGCCTCGATAGCTTGATCTTTCCGGCAGTGTTTACGAGCACTTATCTAAAGGTATTTCATCCGTGAAAAAGATCGCGCTGCTGGGCTCGACAGGCTCCATTGGTGTGAGCACGCTTGCGCTAGCGCGTGAATTTCCTGATCGCTTCAAGATCCACGGGATGGTAGCCGGGCGCAACTTAACACTGCTCGCCAAGCAAATTAAGGAATTCGCGCCTCAATGTGTCGCCATCAAGCACGAAGAAGACGTGCCGCGCTTACGTCGTTTGATCGGGGGAAAAAAAGTCGAGTTGCTCCACGGCGAGGCGGGCGCGGCAACCGTTGCGGCCGCGCCGGAAATCGATGTCGTGCTTGCCGCGATCGTCGGCGGCGCCGGACTGATGCCCTGTCTCAAAGGGGTTCTTGCCGGCAAGGATATCGCTCTGGCCAACAAAGAAGCATTGGTCATGGCGGGTGAGATTTTCGTCGACGCGGCAAAAAAAAAGGGCGTGCGTCTCTTGCCCGTTGACAGCGAGCACAGTGCGATTTTTCAGTGTTTGCAGGGAAATCAGCGCACCGACGTCGATAAGCTCATTCTCACCGCGTCCGGCGGGCCGTTTTTGCGCACGCCGGTGCGTCGACTGAAACGCGTGACGGTGAGGCAGGCATTGCAACATCCTAATTGGAAGATGGGGCAAAAGATCACTATCGATTCGGCGACCATGATGAACAAGGGCTTGGAAGTGATCGAAGCGCGGTGGGAGTTCGACATGGATCCGGGCTCGATACAGGTTGTGATCCACCCGCAGAGCGTCGTTCACTCCATGGTGCAGTACCGCGACGGCGCCATCATTGCTCAATTGGGAATACCGGATATGCGTATTCCGATCGCCTACGCTTTATCCTTTCCAGACCGGTTGAAGGGCAGCTGGGGAGCTTTAGATTTGACAGAGCACGGCGAGCTCAATTTTTTACCTGTAGAAAAGAGGCGGTTTCCGGCTTTGTCGCTTGGCTATGAGGCGTTGCGCGAGGGTGGTACTATGCCGGCGGTTCTCAACGGTGCGAACGAA
This sequence comes from Binatia bacterium, assembly GCA_036554745.1. Taxonomy (GTDB): domain Bacteria; phylum Desulfobacterota; class Binatia; order UBA9968; family UBA9968; genus DP-20. The sequence continues at coordinate 4,392 of DATBMR010000295.1, read as the reverse complement.
ATTGCGGTGGCCGCTTTTTTGAGCGGCAGGATAGGATTTCGCGAAATTCATCGTATAATTAGTAAAACGATGCAACGACACGCTAAGCGCCATGCCAGAGAGATCGGTGAAATCCTGGAAGTCGATGGGTGGGCGCGGCAACAGGCAACGTCGCTCGTGAATCATTGCCGAAGGAGTTGAGTTGATGGAAAACTTAGTCTACTCGATCGTCGCAGCGATCATCGGGCTTGGTTTGTTGATTGTTTTTCACGAATTTGGCCATTTCATTGTGGCGAAATTGTCCGGTGTTGGCGTCCTGACGTTTTCCGTCGGTTTTGGGCCCAAGCTATGGGTCAAAAGAAGCGGCGAAACTGAATACGCTTTAAGCGCATTTCCGTTGGGCGGCTACGTTAAAATGGTCGGCGAGGATCCTGACGAAGAGGTGCAGCAACGCGACCTCGACAAATCGTTCGCGCAAAAGGCTTTGCTAGCTCGCACCGCCATTGTGTTCGCAGGCCCGGGGTTCAACCTTCTGCTGGCAGTCTTATTGTTGATGGTGGTTTTTACATTCTATGGCGTGCCGGTCATGTCAACTCAGGTCAGCGGCGTGGAAACAGGCGCTCCGGCTGAGGCGGCCGGCATCGTCAAGGGCGATCGAATCGTTGCCATCGATGGTGAGCCGATTACCGAATGGGAGGAGCTCTCGCAAAAAATCAAGGGCAGCGGCGGCAAACCGCTGCATCTGCAAATCCGGCGTGGCGACGAAATCGTCAATGTCACCGTGCAGCCTACCAAGAGGGAGGGTCGCACGGTCTTCGGCGAACCCAAGGACGACTGGGTCATCGGGATCGGCAGCCAAGTCGCCATCGAGAAGGGTAAGCCAGGCTTGGCGGTTGTGAGAGCGTTCCAACAAACTTACGAATACTCCAGACTTACATTGCTGGGTTTTTACAAGATGATCGTCGGAGATGTTTCACCGCGCAATATCGGTGGCCCGATCTTGATCGCGCAAATGGCCGGACAGCAAGCTCAGGAAGGGCTCGGCAGTTTTCTCGCTTTCCTGGCGGTGTTGAGCATCAATCTAGGGATCCTCAATTTATTGCCGGTGCCTGTGCTTGACGGCGGCCATCTGGTGTTCTTTGCGGTAGAAGCGATCATTCGTAAACCGGTTTCGGTAAAATATCGTGAGATGGCACAGCAGGTGGGGATCTGTCTTTTGGCGCTGCTCATGGTGTACGCGTTCTATAACGATATTGTGAGATTCTTTGAGAAACAGGTCGGCGGATGAGGATTCTGGGTATCGATACGTCGACCCCAACAGCGAGCGTAGCGTTGGTTGAAGATGGCGAGTTGCTGGCCGAACAGATTCAAGATGGAGCGGCGGCGGGGCGGATCGGCAGTCACGCGGCAACCATACTTCCTCTCATCGAATCGGTCTTTGCCAGCGCACAAATCACCCCCAATGATCTGTGCGGCATCGCGGTGTCGCTCGGTCCGGGTTCGTTTACGGGCCTGCGCATCGGTCTGGCGACCGCGAAGGGGCTGGCATACCCAGCGAACCTTCCGCTGATTGGTGTATCGACGTTACACGCCGGCGCGGCGCGCGTGCCCGGCTTCAACGGTCTGATCGGCGCCATGTTCGATGCGCGCAAGAACGAAGTCTACATCGCGCTGTTTCGTCGCAGCCAGAACGACTTGACTCGCGTTACCCCAGACGCCGTGCTGTCAATAAAATCGGCGATTGCAATGTTGCGCGATCATTGGGAAGAGAGCGATTCTGTGATACTGGTCGGAGGCGGCGCGAAGGCTTATGAGCGCGAGATTCGCAAGTCTTTCACCGCAGTGCAAATTTCCGATGGTGCTTGCTATTCGTCGATGGCCACGCAGACGGCGCTGCTTGCGGCGGCGAGATTTGACGACGCTGGAGTGGATCCTAGCGGATTAATGCCGGTTTACTTGCGAGCGCCGGAAGCCCGAGAGCCAACGAAAAAAATAGCCTAATTTGTTGCGTACTTATCGTCAATCCGCGTTGACAAAGCTACACCTCTAAGTTAGATTTGGAGCCCGTTTGAAGCCCAAAAGAGTATTGATAAAATCGAAAAAAGGAGGCCCGCCGTATGGAATTGAAGGATGAACAGACAATTGTCTCCCTTCTGGACAAGGACCCGGAACTACGAAAATTTTACGAGGAACATCGGGAACTGGAAAAAAAACTGGCGGATCTCCAACACAAGCACTATCTGACACCCGATGAAGAAGTCGAGATGAAAAAAATTCAAAAACGCAAGCTCGCCGGCAAAGATCGCATGATGGAGATTCTCGGAAGATATCGTCAGGCTGGCGCGCCTCTTTAGGGAGTTTCATCGATGAAAGTGACCGGAGCTGAAATATTTTGTGAGTCCCTGCGGCGCGAGGGAGTCAAAACAGTTTTTGGCTTGCCCGGCGGCGTGGTGCTCAAAATTTTCGATGTGCTGTGCCAGCAGAAGGATATCGACCTGGTACTCACGCGCCACGAACAGGGCGCCGCGCACATGGCCGAAGGCTACGCGAAGGCTACCGGCAAAGCCGGAGTCGTTCTGGTGACATCCGGCCCCGGTATGACCAATATCGTCACCGGCTTGGCTGATGCTTACATGGACTCGGTTCCGCTAGTCGCTTTCACCGGGCAGGTTTCCACCGATCTAATCGGCAACGATGCATTTCAGGAGGCTGATAACGTCGGCATCAGCCGGCCGTGCACGAAGCACAACGTGTTGGTCAAAGATGTGAACGATCTAGCGCAAACGATCAAGGAGGCATTCTACATCGCAACGAGCGGCAGGCCCGGACCGGTGTTGGTGGATATACCCAAAGACGTCAGCACGGCCAAGACCGAGTTCAAGTATCCAGACAAGGTAAATCTGCGCGGCTATAATCCGACCGTTGTCGGCAACAAGAACCAAATCAAACAAGCCGCCGAAGAGATTATGAAGGCCCAAAAGCCGGTGATCTACGTCGGCGGTGGCGCGATTTTTTCCGATGCCGCAGAGGAGGTCCGCGAGCTCGCGGAGATCACGCAAATCCCAGTGACGATGACGCTCATGGGCTTGGGGAGTTTCCCCGGCACTCATCCGCTTTCACTGGGAATGCTCGGGATGCACGGCGCCTATTGCACCAATATGGCGATGCATCATGCCGATTTGCTGATTGCCGTCGGCGCCCGTTTCGATGATCGTGTCACCGGCAAGTTGTCGGAATTTTGTCCGGAAGCCCGGGTGGTTCATGTCGACATCGACCCGACCTCGATTAAGAAAACCTTCCACGCTCATATTCCGATCGTGGGGGACGTGAAAAATGTTTTGCGCCAGCTTAACGTGATTCTTCGTTCGATGGACGGCAATCCGGCACAGATCAAAGTGCAACGAGCGCCTTGGCTCAACCAAATAAGAGAATGGCAAAAATTGCATCCGCTGACTTACAAGCACGACGATGAGATCATCAAGCCGCAATACGTTATCGAAAAGCTTTACGAATTGACGAGCCATGAGGCGATCGTTTCTACCGATGTGGGACAGCATCAAATGTTTGCGGCACAGTATTTCAGGGGAAGCACATCACGCAGCTGGTTGACCTCGGGCGGTTTGGGTACGATGGGATTTGGTTTCCCGGCGGCTATCGGTGCGCAGGTCGCGTATCCAGAGCGGCAGGTGGTTTGTATCACTAGCGAAGGAAGCTTTCAGATGAACCTGCAGGAGCTGGTGGTGGCCGCTGAACGTAATCTGCCGGTTAAGATCGTTTTATTGAATAACGGGGCGCATGGCATGGTGCGCCAGTGGCAAGATCTTTTTTATGAAGGCCGATACTCGGCAAGCCTGTTGGGGAAAATGCCGGACTTTGTCAAGCTTGCGGAAGCCTACAGCGTGCTCGGCTTGCGGGCGATCAAACCCGCTGAAGTCGAACCGGTTTTGAAGGAAGGATTAAAGCACTTAGGCCCCGTGCTGATGGATATTCACACCGACCCCTATGAAAACTGTTACCCGATGATTCCCGCCGGCGGCGCCCAACATCAGATGATGCTTGAAGATCCCCCCGAGCTCAAGTTGTCGAGAAAGGGCCGCATACACAAGAGAAAGGTCGATGAAGGGGAAGGTGTGCTGCCTGCCTAACGCCGTCTCGAATGGAACACATTATTTCGATCCTTGTGGAGAACAAGTTCGGGGTTCTTGCCAGAGTTGCGGGTCTTTTCAGCGCCAGAGGTTATAACATCGAGAGTTTATCGGTTGCTCCCACCCTTGATCCGACGACCTCGATGATCACGATCGTCACTGTCGGCGATGATCGGATCATCGAGCAGATCATGAAGCAGCTCAACAAGGTCGTCGAGGTGCTCAAAGTCGTCGATTTGACGGAAACCCACTTTTTAGACCGCGAAAC
>DATBMR010000271.1:0-6965 GCA_036554745.1 Binatia bacterium | reverse complement strand
GGCTATCTTGGCCATAAGCGTACTCCTTTCACTTTTCGCCCCATTGGCGAAGTGGTGTCAGCGATCGTAGTACTGCCGATTGTGCAAGACGGAGAATCTATAGCATAGAGAACGAACAGCAGCCAAGCGGCAACGGCTTCGACATAATCACACATACATAAGCCCGCGAAGCGCCTCAATGGCGAATTCTTTTCCGATCGCAAAAAATGCCGCGCCATGCAAATAAAGTACGAAATTTTTATTGACAAACGCTAACAAATTTGGACACTGATGATGGCGGGAGGATTTATGGGAAAAGTCTATCAATCCGTGAGAGGAATGGTTCAAGGTACGTTGAATCGAAAAAAAATCGATCTGACAGTTTCCGCTCAGCCCAACGTTAACCCTAGCCTAGACGATGCAATGGAGGAGCTTGAGAAGGCGGTTGTGAACGGAATCGACAGGCTGAAGGCCGCGGTGAGCGACGAGCAAGCGGAGGCCGCCGGCGAGGTGCAACAGGCCAAGCAGGACATCGAGGGTCTCAGGGCGAAGATCGACGGGCTGGAGGCGCAGCTGAGAGAGGCCCAGGAGACGGTTCAGAGGAAAGAAGCCGACAGCCAAAAGATCGAAGAAAGTCTTGGCGTCGAGATCCGCGATTTACACAGCGCGGTAAAGCAGAAAGAAGATGCACTGCGCAGCCGGGAAGCCGAAGTCAGCGATCTGCAAGCCAAGACAGATACCCTGACGGGACAGGTGACCGCGTTGGAATCAGCGGTCGAGCAGGCGAAGCGAGCGGCCGCGACCGAGGCGCAACGGGCCGAGCAGGTCATCCACAGCCTCAGGGCGAAGGTCGCTACGTTGGAATCGCGAAGCAGACAAATAGAGCAGATCGTTGGCGGAACCGATTCGGAGATCAAAGAGCTGCGCCGGGAGCGAGGACGACAGCTCGACGATCTCAACGGCGCCGAGTTGGAACATGAATCGAATGGGATAAAGAAAGCGCCTTCCTTTCTCCGTAAGCCGGAAGCTTCGAGTGATACAAAGCCGCAGGATAACGGCACAATGGTAGCAGGCGAAAAGTTGAAAGCCGTCGCAAACAAACCCGCTGCTGCGCGCTTTCAGTCTGCGCGAGTCACCTCGATCGGAACGGACGGGCCTCGCGAAATCGTGTCCCAACAAGCTTTTGAGGGTATCATCGCCCAATTCAGCGAGTTCGCCAACGTCATCCGGAGCATAGCATCACTGATTATCCGGCATCACGTCAGGGCCCTTGGCGAATCCATGGAAGAATTTCCCCAAGCACGGCTTAGCGAACTGCTCGAGTCGCTCAGCAGAGAGATATCCGATGATAAGTTGAAAGCGGATTTTCGCGACCGATTTGGTACAGCGTAGATGATCTCGTAGATGCTCAAATGAACGGGCTAACGGTCGTCATGCGAACTTGGCGGCCTTCCGCTCTTCCTTGACCAACGACAGCAGCACCATACCAGCGATGTAAGTACTGGCAGCGATATAAAACGCCGGAGCAAAGCCGTAATGCTGCATGACGTAGCCGATGATCAATGTCCAGATCGGACCCGAGATAAACCCGACGAAATAATAAATCGAGAACGCCGCATCGGTCAGCTCAGGACTCGCAAAATCGCCGATCATGGTTTGCGTGAGTGCGCCGCGGGCTTGGACGAACACGCCGTAGAAAATCAAATTGACATAGAACGTAATGCCCAAAGATTCATGTTGAATCAGCCACACGGTCATCAGCGCGGACATCAGTAGCGTGATCTGTGTGACGCCGCGCCGCCCCCCGCTGCGGTCGGAAAACCAGGCGATGGCGAGCGGCCCGATGAGTCCTGCGCCTTGCATGAGCGTCAATAGAAAGCCGCCGCTGGAAGCGCTCACTCCGTACTGGGCCATAAAAAACGGGACCAAATAGGTCATGTTGACGCCGGTACCGCGGCCTGCTGCGCCGACCATGAGCACCAGGGATGTAAACAGAATGTTGCGATTCTTCAGACACTCAATATAAGCGTCGAATCCCGCCTGCGCCTTCTTTTTGGCACTGCCTGCTTCCGCCGCGCCGTCGTTATCACGCACCCAGAACAGCGCAACTCCCATGATCAAGCTCAGTATGCCGAACATGACAAATGCGCTGCGCCATTCCATGTGGAGCAGCGCCAGCGATGCCGCTGCCGGTCCGATGAACGATCCAAGGTTGCCCGCCGAGTGGTGAAAGGTCAGCGCCCAGCCGCGCGCCTTCGGATAATAGCGTGAGAGAATGCTCGAGCCGAGCGGATGTTGTGGGCTCGACCCCGCGTCGATGGCGACCCGCGCCGCGACGAGCTGTGGGTAGCTGCCGATAAAATACTGCAGCATCGCGGTGATCCCGACGACCATGTTGCCCACGGCCAGCATGGTCGTGCGCTTGAAGAAGTTCGCCAAGAATCCGTAGATCACCTGTAGGCCCTGGCCGACGAAGCTTGACAATGCCGAGATGAAGCCGAGACCGATCAAACCGAATCCGAGCTCGGTCATCATCACCGGAAATATGACCGAGGTGATGCTGTACTGCAGGTGATTCAGAACATGGCAACCGCTGATCACCCCGAGCGCCATCCGTTTTTGCCGCAGGCTGGCTTCGAGCGTAAGAGCGTCGGCGGATACCGAGGTCGAGCTGGCAGCGGTGGTTGTTTGGTCGCTCATGCGGTCGCGGCACCTCAGTTGGAGTACTCGACTGTTGTGTACAGGGCGAGGGCCTCTGGTGTCAAATACCGGGAGTAGTTTTTTCACGTCTTGTGGTCTAGCAGAACGCAAAGTCTGCCAGGTCACCGACGACGTGGAAAATGGACTTAACCGGCATTGTCGTGTTCTTGCGCTGCATCAGCGGGCGTGGCGCGCGCCATGAACGAGCTGATGACGACGCCAAGGCTCATCAGCGCCAAGCCAGTGGCGAAGGCGAACCAGATAGCGTCGCCGAGGATCGCGATCAGCCGCGGCAAGAGCTCGGGTGGAATCTGCGCGCGGGTTGCCGGCTCCAGAAGGTTTTGCGGATGGGCGAGCTTGTCGAGCAACTCGCCGGACAATTCGCTGCCCGCGAGGGTGCTCAGCCCCCGTTGCATTTGATTGAAGAGCACGGTGCCCATTAAGCTGACAGCGAACGCCCCGCCGAAGGTGCGAAAGAGCATGACCGTGGATGTTGCTACGCCGATGCGCTGATGAGAGATCGAGTTCTGCACAGACACCAGTGTTGTCAGGTTCGCCATACCCATGCCGGTGCCGATCAAAATGGCGCTGCCGATGACCCACGCGACAGTCAACGCGGACGACAACCCAACAAAAAACAAATAGCCAAGCGCCATGAGCAACATGCCGGCTGCCGCTAACGGGCGATAGCCGAAGCGGTTGAGACTTTGCCCCGCAAGCAGACTTCCTGCTGTCCATGCGGCGCTCAGGAACAATAGCACCATGCCTGCGTGAGACGCGGTCAATCCGATGACACCTTGGAGATAGAGCGGCAGGTAGCTGATTGCCCCGAACACGCCCATGGCAGCGAGCGTTGCGACGGCAGTGGAAGCCTTGAAGAACGGGGCATGGAACAGATCGAGCGGAATGATCGGCTCGGCAGCGCGGCGTTCGATCGAATAAAAAATTACCAGGAGCACTAACGCAATGCTGATTAAGCCGGCCGACTCGAGATTGACCGGCTGGCGCGCGTGGGCGCTGCGCGAGAGGACGTAAAAGACCAACATGAGCGCCGCCAACAACGTCAAGGTTCCGTATATATCCAGTTTGTGGGCGCGGCGCTGCTGACCTGACTCTTTCAGACCGGTAACGATGAGGGGAACGGCAACAGCGGTTACTGGGAGATTGACAAAAAACACCCAGCGCCAGCTCCAGTTCTCGACGATAACGCCGCCCGCGAGCGGCCCAAGAACGGACGCGACCCCCCAGATGCCGCTGATGATGCCCTGCACCTTGGCACGCTGCTCCGCCGAGAACAGCACGCCCACCACGATGAACGAAAGGGCATAGATCGCGCCGCCGCCCAGTCCTTGTACTGCACGAAACAAGATGAGCGCTTCCATGCTTTGCGCCGCGCCGCACAATGTAGACGCCGCGACAAAAATGCCGATGCCGATGAGCATCAGACGCCGACGGCTGTAGACGTCCGATAGTTTGCCAAACAACGGCGTGGTCAAAGCGGAAGTCAGCATGTAAATCGAAAACACCCAACTATAAAGCTCCAGCCCTCCGATCCTGGCAACGATGGTCGGCATGGCCGTGCTCACGATGGTGGCATCGATGGCGAAGAGAAAGATAACCAGCATGATGCCGGCGACCGCAAGATTACGCTTGCTCATCGCTTGAGCCGGGGATGCTGGAAGAGGGTTCACGGCGGCTTGATCCGTGGCGCGGGCATAGATCGTCACTCATGAGTTGACCTACTTCAGAGAAGGAGTCAAGGTGTGCGGCGAGATGCCCTGTGCGTTGACGCGAAAGGCTAGCGGCGGTAGAAACAACGCACTACGCGAACTTGGATGGCTCAAGTATAAGTAATGGAGCGCTGAACTAGAACTCAAACTTTCAATGATTCATTAGTGCAAAGATTAGAGGGGCCCATGCTTGAGCTTGCCAAGATACCGTTTCCAGAAGTTGCCCGCCTCGCGCAGGGCGGCAGGGCACTGACGATCTTGCCGGTCGGCGTGGTGGAAGAGCACGGTGCGCATTTGCCGTTGGGCATGGATTCATTCGCTGCTGAAGCTTACGCGGCCGCCGCGGCCCCGTATCTTGAAGACGCCGGATACGAAGTCGTTGTTGCGCCAACGATAAACTATGGCGTCGCTCGCGCGGCAATCGATTTTCCCGGGACGCTGTCACTGGAGCCTGAGACACTGTGCTCGATGGTGGTTGAGATCGGCCGTTCGTTGGCGCGGCACGGATTCAAGCGTTTGGTCATTCTGAACGGTCACCGCGATCTGCACCACATGAAAGCGCTCGACGACGCGCGCGGAACGCTCATTCACGAAAAAACCGCACAAGTGTTATGCGTCGGGTTCGCCGGCGACCCGGCGATGACTTCGGCATGCTATCGCGAGGGCGTCAGGCAATACTATCAAAGCCCGCGGCCTGACCGCGAAGGCCACGGCGGGGAGTCGGAGACCTCGGTCGCGCTCCACTGCTTCCCCGACTTGGTCGATAAGGACGTGCTCAAGCAACTCGATCCTAACTTCGACTACGACGTCGAGGCTTTTCGCAACGAAACTAAAGATTACGGCAGCATCAGCGGCGGGCGCGGATATTTCGGCTGGCCGCAAGCCGCGACCGCCGAAACCGGGAAGCAGCTTGTAATGATTCGTGGGCGCAATATCGCCAACGTGATACTGAGCGAGTGGGGATCTCCGGGATCGTGAGGAGTATCTGTGGTCTAGCCGGTACCAACACGAGCTCGCCGCGAGCAGGGTTATTTATCGCACCAACGATATCGCAACCACGCCGGCGACGACGCAAACCGTGCCGACGACGGCGGCCACATCGAGTTTCTCGAATTCGCGCAGGAAGATTGCGCTCAGAATCATCGTCCAGATCGGGGCGGTGGCAGTGATCGGCGAAACAATCACCACCGGCCCGGAAGCGAACGCGATCAGCATTAAAAGAACCGCCAACGTTTCAAACGTGCCTGAAATCGCGATGGGCCAGAAGGCGCGCCGGTCCCAGACCAGTTTTTCTTGGCAGGCCGGCGAAAGGTAGAAGGCGCCGAGCGACAGGAGCGCCACCGGGCCCACCAGTGCGGCGAAAAACAACGGCTCGTGAGATTGCAAAAGAGCGTAACGCCGGAGTGGATGGACGATCGTCGTCAAAAGCACGGTGCCGATGGGATAAAAGAGATAAGCCCAACGAAACGAGGGTACATTTTTGTCGATACGCCACGACGTCAGAACAATGCCGGTCACGACCAAAAGGGTACCGACCATGCCGAGCAGCGTGGGTGGCTCGCCAAGAAACAAGATGCCGGCGATCACGGTAAGAATCGGATAGGAGTTGCGTAGGGTCACCGCGCGCGAAGTGCCGATCTTGTGAATCCCGGTGTAGTGAAAGTGGCGAATCGCCGGCTGAATGAGTCCCGTAGTCGCGATCGCGACGACTCCGGCGATTGCCACGTCGGGAATCCCGCCGGTCGCAAAGACAGCGATCCAAAGGACTACACTGTGGATCATCAGGGAGGCGAACGTCGCCGTCAACGGCGTTGAATATTTGAACCCGAGCCTTACCGAGGCGTTCGAAACCGCAAAAGCGAAAGCAGTGAGCAGAGCGTAAAATTGCGCGGACATGAATCAAAGAGCGGGAAGGGTGAACGCGCAAGAACGAACAGCCTCTCCCGCGGCGTTGCGCTGGCGCTGGTAGTGGATCAGCATGAATGAAAGCGCTGTGCTGAAGAATTTCGGCCAACTTACATGAGTTGGGGTCCCGGTGAAAGGGACAGTGAGCAAATCTTTCCGGTTGCTTGGCGGAAGCTGGGGAGGTAGAAGGGGCATTAAATTCGCTGACGCAGGGGAGGTGCCTATGGCTTTTAGAATCAACCATCTTCATCTCAAGACCCCGGACCCGAAACAGACTGTGGACTTTTACTTGCAGTATGCCGGCGCGAAGGTCGTCTCGGAACGCACTTCGCCGAGCGGAAAGAAAACCTTTCGCCTCAACCTGCACGGCGTCGAGCTCAACGTGACGGATTTTCTCGAAGAGCAGAAGCTTGAGCAGTTTTACGGCCTTGAGCATGTCGCCATCGACACCAATAACTTCGACGGCGAAGTGAACAAGATCAAATCGGCGGGAATAAAGATTCTCGAGGAGCGCGTGCTACCGGACGGGCGCAGGGTTTGTTTTTTCGAAGGGCCGCAGGGCGTCCGGCTGGAGTTTTTGGAATGGAAGCAGTGAGAGAGGATAATCGAGGATCGAGGATGGCGGGTCGAAAATGCCGAAGCGCCATCCAT
>DATBMR010000215.1:0-4437 GCA_036554745.1 Binatia bacterium | reverse complement strand
CGTGAAAATAATGTCGGATCAGGATAATTGATGCCGGATCGTTAAGCCGCTATGAGAAATGACCAAGCAGGACTATTAGCGACGATTATTCGATTTGTAATTTCAGATTGAAGTGAAAGAACGACCCCGCGGCCGGTCACGCTGTTTTGCGTCTTACTCCCTGGGCTGGTTGTAGTCTGATCTTGCATTCCATGGCGGACAAAACATTCATGACGGTCCCGACCCGTGGATTCCGGCCTTTTGACTGGCGGTGGAAAAAGATAGCGCTTTGGATTCTTTGAACGACTTGAACCCGGGGCGAAGTTCGAGTTATGTAACGCTTTCGTCGCCGCGGAAGTAAATGCTTAAGCTTCGCTACCGCAAAGGTTCGACCGAGTAAATATGGCCGACCGAATCCTCAATCATCTCTGCGATTACGCGCTGAAGTTGTCGTATCGCGACCTGCCGGACGAGGTGATCCGCCGAACCAAGCACATTGTCTTGGATACCGTGGGGTGTGCGCTCGGCGGGGCTGAAAGTCCTCCGGCCAAGATCGCTCGGGCCGCCGCCGCTGAGGTCACTTCCGTCTCTCCGTCCACCGTTTTGATCGGCGGCCAGAAAACCTCGCCCGACCTCGCAGCTTTCGCCAACGGCGTGATGATCCGGTATCTCGATTTCAACGACACCTACGCCGGTTCACCTACCTGCCACCCAAGCGATCTCCTTGCCCCGGTATTCGCCGTAGTGGACGCGAGACAGGGCGACGGCAAAGACGTGATCCTCGGAATGGTTTTGGGTTATGAACTGTTTTGCGGGCTCATCGACGCCGGAGCGAACGAGCGCGGGCGTATTTGGGATCAGTCGACCTACGGCGTCATCGCGGCGGCGGTAGTGGCGGCTAAACTTTTCGGCCTTACGAAAGAGCAGATGTCCAATGCGATCAGCTTGGCGGTCGCGTCTCATATCAGTCTCGAGCAAATCAGAAGAGGTCAGATTTCCCATTGGAAGGGATGCGCGCTGGCCAATGCCTCGAGGAACGCGGTTTTTTGCGCCATGCTCGCCGCCAAGGGGATGACGGGACCGGAGGAAGCATTCGAAGGCAAGGCCGGATTTCTCGCCAGCACGGGGATCCGCTTCGAGATCAAGCCGTTCGCGGACTCCGCCGACGGCTACCGCATCATGAAAGCGCGGGTGAAAGCGTTTCCCGCAGGATATTTCTCGCAAAGCGCGATCGAGGCGATGCTTAACCTGCGATCCCAAATCTCCAATCTCGACGACATCAAAGAGATTCGCCTGCAAACTTTTCCCGCCGGCTATGAGGTCATGGGTTCAGGAGAAGCGAACTGGCAGCCGGAAACCCGGGAGAGCGCCGATCACAGTCTGCCCTTCGTGATGGCCGTTGCGCTGATGGAAGGCGGCGTCGAGGTTCGCCATTACGATCAGCTCTACTACAAGCGCGCCGATGTGCGGGCGCTCATGCAAAAAATCAGCGTGCGGATCGGCGAAGAACCCGTTGCCGCCTGGCCGGAGGTTCCCTTGAACATCGTCGATATCGAGATGAAGTCAGGAAAAGTTTTCTCAACGAAAGTGGCCTATCACCTCGGCCATTTCAAACGGTTGATGAGCGACGCGGAACAGGAGCGTAAATTTCGTCCGCTGGCGGCGCCGCTGCTTCCAGAGAAGCAAACTAATGATCTCCTCGACTGCTTGCGCCGCTTGGACGAAGTCGAGCGCATCGGCGAACTGATTGCCTTAACAGTGGCGCCGAATCTATCTGCATGATGCGGGCGGGCTTGGCCGCAGCGAAGCTGGGGAGATGCAAAACCGCGAAGGAACCGCGATCCCGAACTTGGCGCTCTCGGCGTCGTAGCGCGAGGATCTCAGTTATTTGAACTTCGTCCCCTTTGCGGGCTTCGTGGTGAGAAATTTTTCGCGCACGTATCAGCAACTCGGCGCAAGAATCACGCGTGGGCTCCCAGGAACTCGTCGATGGCCCGGTTAAACTCCTCGGGTTTTTCCGCCATGGGGAAGTGGCCGGCGCCGCTCAGCTTCAGGTACTGAGAACCAGGCACGGCCCGATGAATATCCATTTCATACTCCGGCGGTGAGCCGGGATCGTCTGCGCCGCGAATCAAGAGCAGCGGAGGCTTGAGCGTGCCGATGCGGTCACGGACATCGAATCGGTCGATCGCGAGGAAATCATCGTGTTGACTCATCGGCCCCACCTTGCGATGGCACTCGATGAGACGCTCGCGAAGCTCCGGCTCGATAAACTTCATGTTATGGCGCATGAGGTCGAGCCATTGCCGATTGCTCTCAGGGTCCTGCGCCGCCTTGAGCCGGACCTCCAGAGCGTTGCGTGGCCGCTCCTTGGGCCGCATGGCCACGGTCATGAGGGCCAACGCCTTGACCTCATCCGGATAGTCCAAGCCGTACTCGAGCGCGATGCACGCCCCCAGGGTAAACCCCACCAGCACCAAGTCTTGCCGTTTCCCTTTGGACCACAACCACCCTCTCAACCACTCCGTATATCGTTCCACGCTGGCACAGGCTTTTCCCTCCAGATGCCCGGGCAATGTCGGCGCCAGGCTGTCCGGATAGTGTTTGAGTTGATGGACAAACGATTCGGCACATCCTCCCGCCCCAGGCCCATGGATGAAAACCATTTGGTTCATATTCTCTCCTGCTCGGCAACAAACATCGTCCCTAATCTCTTCGTTCGATTCTGTCAATGACGTGAACGGTTTGAACGGCTAGAACAAGAAAATAAATTTCGCTCCAAAAAAATTCGACGAGCGAGCATGCGACGATCGCTTCGCAATAACCCGTGTACTCACTCACACGGGCTAACCACCCCTGCGATGCCTCACTCAATCACAGCATTGACAGCCAGATGAAAGACCTAGCTAGCTTTTACTACTGCGCTGATGTGTATGGTTGCATTTTGGTTTCCGATAACTCAGACCAACGGAGAGTAGCTATTCAGGCGCGGGACTAGTATTGGGCGTGAAAAAAGAAATGCGGATAAGTCTCAACTAAAGCATGTTGTGGAATTAGCGCTTCAAATCTTAAGCCTTGCCCATAGGCGAAGTGAGATTCGCCATCAGCGTTCCGATATCTGCCACATTCTCTAGCCCCAGAACGAGGTCTACACTGCGGTCTATGTCATCCGGACGTAGTTGGCTGCGGGCGCAGTCTCGGTATTTGGCCAGCATCTCATCGTCGGTCAGCGGCAGAGCCGGGTCGCCGCGCGGGATGTCGACGCGTGCGCTGTAACTTCGCCCGTCCGTCGTCTTGATCGTCACCGGGTTACCGACGAACTCGGTGTCCGGACCGACGTCCGCGAGGCCGGGCCAGATGGGGACGTTGGGAAATGAAAGGCGAACTTTCTTCCTTGCCTCGAAGATACCGCGATCTTCGAACTTGTGATGTGTGAAAGTGTCGAGCGTCACCTGGCGGTCCACCACCGCGGCGGCGATGCAGTAAGGCATGCTGTACTTGGCCTGGTAGGGCGTTGCCGGCTCGGAGAAAGCGAGCACGCGCATGGCCCGCTCGGAAGTGCCCACGTCGACTTCGGCGATGTCCTTGTCGCTGAGGCGGTGTTCCCCGATCAACTGGAAAACTCCGTCGAGAGCCCGATGGGTGTGATAGCAGCTCGGGTATTTCTTTAGCCCGATGCCCGGAGACTCGATGTAGAAGGGGTTGCCCAGACCCTCCGCCATGCGCTCCGCGTCGTAGTGATCTCGGCCCACCAAAGTGTCGTAAAAGCCGTTCTTCGCCTCGATGATGCTGGGGTTGGCAGTCACTCCCGCCTGGGCCATGAGCGCGGCGGTCACACCGTTGCGACAGGCGTTGCCCGCCGACATCGCACCGGCCATGCTGCCGTGGTTGGCCGACAGGCCGCAGGCAAAGTTGGCGGCGATGCCCAATGCCATTCTGGTTTTCTTGACATCCAGCTCGAGAAGCTTGGCGCAGGCGGCCGCCGCGCCGATGGAACCGTACCAGGTTTGGTGATTCAGACGGGCCTGCATGAGCTTGAAGTCGGCGTGCAGCGCAAGCTTGCCCTCAACTTCAAGCCCCAGGATATAAGCAGTGAGTAGGCCCCGACCCGAGGCGCTGACATACTCGCCAAGGCTCAGCACGGCGGGTAGAACCAAAACACTGGGATGGCCGATCTTCACGCCGCAGTCGTCGTAGTCCAGGGCATGGGCAATCGCGCCGTTGGCCAGAGCGGCATCCTGAACCAAAACTTTGAGACCGGCGCCGAATAAGGACGACTGGGGCGGGCCGCCGAGCTTGGTCACGTAACCTATGATAGTTTCGCTAACCGGCTCGGTAACGCCGGCAAGGGCGGCGCCCATGCAATCCAGTGCCGTGCGCTTGGCTTTCTCCACCGCGTCACACGGTAGGTCCTCGTAGTCGGTGTCTACGACGAACCGGGCAATTTTCTCGGTGGCG
>DATBMR010000211.1:0-1606 GCA_036554745.1 Binatia bacterium | reverse complement strand
ACACCTTCGAGGCGAGGAAAGAACTCGCCGATGGCGCCATGATGAACGAAATCGGCCAGTCCATCGAGCGGTGTCGGGTCGCGGTTGACGATCGCCAGCAGGGCGCCGTTTTGTTTGGCGATGACCGGAAACGAAGCGGCCGGTTGAACTTGCAGCGATGAGCCGATGACCATGAAGATCTCGGCCTGCTCGGTCCATGCCTGGGCGCGCTGCATGGCGATCGCCGGCATGGCCTGGCCAAAAGAAACGTTGGCGGATTTCAGGAAACCGCCACAGTCTCCGCAAGTGGGCGCGGTAAAATCTTCTGGCAAATTTTCGTAGACATCGGCGGGCTCATAGCGCTTGCCGCATTCGAGACAGGTGACGACACGGTCGGTGCCGTGAAGCTCGACCAATTTATCCTCGGAGATGCCGGCGATTTTGTGCAAGCCGTCGATGTTCTGTGTGATCAGGCCGAGCAGTTGTCCGCGCTTCTCATACTCGCGGATCGCCTGATGCGCGATATTCGGCTGCACGGTTTTGAAGAGCTCATAGGTCGCTTTTTTGAGCCGCCAGTGCTGAATGCGCGCGGATTCGCTGACGAGGAAATCTTGAAACAGCACCGGCTGATATTTCGTCCACACGCCGCCCGGGCTGCGAAAATCCGGTACGCCTGACTCGGTGCTGATTCCCGCGCCGGTAAAAAAGACGATCGACTTAGATCGCCGCAAGCGCGCGGCGAACTCATCGAGTTGCATCATCTTACGTCAGGATGGCATTCGGCGGCGCGGCCGAAGAACCCGATTCTCGTCAGCTACGCGGGATGCGAGATGCTGTGCAACCTGAGTATGACCTCCGGTTGATCTTCGACGCATGATTCTCCCGAAAGCTTATTTCTTCGCAGGTTCCGCTGGCTTCGCCCCTTGAGCGGGTGCGTTAGGTTTCGCGGGTTCCGCAGGCTTGGAGGGTGGCGCCGGCTGGATATCGACAATTTTCACGTCGAACACCAGGGTTTTCCCCGCCATAGGATGGTTCATGTCCATCACGACTGTTTTCTCCTTGATCTCACGAACCGTCATCGGCACAACACCCCCCTCAGGGGTTCGCGCTGCCAGGACAGCGCCCACCTGGAGACCGTTCGGCGGGATCTGGTCTTTGGGGAATTCTTGCACCGCGTTAGGATCGACTTTGCCGTAGGCGTCTTCGGGCTTGACTGTGACGTGTTTTTCGCCGCCGACTTTCATCCCACTCAACTCCCTTTCCAGACCGGGGATCATCATCCTTTGGCCGTGAATATATTTGAGCGGCTCTTTGCCCTTGCTCGTCTCGATAATTTTTCCGTCAGGGCTTTTGAGTGTGTACTCCAGGCTCACCATTAATCCGTCCTTAACCACGCGCTCGTTCCTGGGTTTCTCTGCCGGCGCGGAAAACGCGGCCTGGCTGACCACGGTGAGTGCGAGAAGGACGAAAAGAGCTACCTGTTTAGTGTGCATGGACACCTCTCTTCTGGATTGCTCGCGATGATGCGATTGAACCAGATTAACATTGCCGGCGCGGAACGCAACGGATCAGTGAAGGATTCTAGTGTGAAAATCGCTTTCTCGGTGTACTACGCCGCTCGCGTTGT
>DATBMR010000206.1:0-4124 GCA_036554745.1 Binatia bacterium | reverse complement strand
GCCGGCGAACCGCTGTTTCCAAACTCGGTCGAAGCGCTTCGCTTGCTACGCGGCCACATGGCGGCATTCGGCTGCACGCCGGACGAGATTTACACCATGAGCACTGTCAACCCGTCCTTCATTGTCGGGCTCGAGCCTAGGGTGGCGCGAGTGGCGAGTGTTGCGCGCTAGGCTGGATGATCCGTCCCCAGCAGCGCGTTGCCCGTACAGGAAATTTCGAAATGTCCTCGTTATAGGACAAACCCAATGAAATCAATTATGGCAAAACGAAAGACGAAATCGCTGCACACCGTCCATTCGGAACCGAAAACGCCAGAGCGCCCGATGATCGAACAGGTGGCGGCAAAAAATGCTAAACCAGCGATCAAAAAAATGCTGATGGGAAGCGGTGGTTCGGTAACCCTGGCAGTCGGCAAATCGATCCGAATTTTATCTCATTCGGCGATGGATCGTCCTCGAGTAAGTTTGCCGTGGCCTTTGAGGCTGGCCCAACCTCGGACTTTTCGCTATCGGGTTTACGAAGGGAACGCGCTGGTTGAAGAGCAAACTTTCGACCGAAAATCAGTCGATATCGCGATTGCCAAACTTTTGGCAGACGTTCCACCAGAAGAACAGATCGTTCTCCGGCCGGACTAGCCAAGTTACCACGGCAACCGGATTCGGCCGCGGTTAAACCACACGAGCATAAAGTACCGAATCAATAACTTGGCCGTCTTTGAATACACTGCGCCGGAGCGCACCCTCTCGAACAAACCCGCACTTCTCGAGCACCCGCATGGAGGCCGGATTCCACTCGAACACCGCGGCCTCCAGGCGCACGAGCCCAAAGCGAGAGATTACGTATTCGGAGGTTGCGCGGACCGCCGCAGTCATGATGCCCCTGCCCCAGTACGGCTCACCGAGCCAGTAGCCGAAGTGTCCCGACTTCTCGTGCACTCCTTCACCTAGAACCACACCAATACCGCCGACGGCAGAACCGTCCACGTCGATCGCCCAATGGGTCGGTTCGGGCACTTGTGCAAGAAGAAAAAACCATGAGTCCGCGTCGGTTCCGGTGTATGGGTAAGGAAACCTGTGGGTGAGATTACGCCAAATGTTGCGATTGTTTGCGAAGCGAAGAAGCGATTCCCGATCGCTTGGTCTCCAGTCTCGAACGATGCATACTCCGCAGTTAAGCTGCATCAGACGTCACGACCTTGAGCTATCACAGCAAGACTATCAATTTTCATTGATACCACAATCGCCGCTAAACATTCGCGGGTGCCGCAAACCGGGTGGTGGTTCAATTAGCGAAAGACCTCTCACTTTCGTTCGAGACAACAGGCCCGTACCTTGGTTGTCATTCCGAACGAATCTTTCCGCATTTACAGAGTTCGTGTCGAGCCACAGTTACACCGCCCGCAACGCCTGAATGATATCCAAGCGCGCCGCGCGGATGGACGGCAAGAAGCCGCCGGCTAGGCCCATGAGCAGCGCGAATCCCACCGATTGCCCAATGATCTGCGGCGAGAGCGCGAAGGAAAATGCCAGCTCCGAAAACGAGCCGAAATTGAGCGTGGAGATGGTGAAAAACTGTAGAAGGGAAGCGAGCCCGACGCCGATGACGCCGCCGCCAAGGGACAAGACCAAGGACTCGATCAAAAAGGCCAGCAGGACGCTTCTTCGGTAGAATCCCAGAGCTCGCAATGTGCCGATCTCGACGGTGCGGTTGGCGACCGAGCCGTACATGGTGATCATCGCGCCGATGGTCGCTCCGGTGCTGAAGATCACGGTGATAAAGATCCCCAGGATCCGGATAAAAGTCGCCATCATCTCGGACTGTTCCTCAAAAAACTTTTTCTCGCGCTTGGCGGTAAAATATTGCAGCCGATTGTCGCTCTCGAACGCCGACGCCACATCGGCAAAATCGTCCGGGTTTTTGAGGCGTGCGGTGACCGTAGAAAGCGACGAACGCTTGAAAGCGTCAGCGATCTGATGCAGATCACCCCAGAGCTCCGAATCGAAGCCGCTGCCTTCGGCGTCGAAGATCCCGACCACGGTCCAAATGTCGCCGCCGAACTTGATCGTTTCGCCGATCTGCGCGCCGACGAATCGGTTAGTGATGCCGGCCCCGGCGATGACTTCGCGCGCTCCCCAACGAAACATTCTTCCTTCGGCGATCCGCACCTGGGGTCGCAGCTGAAACGCGGCTTCCTCCACACCGCGCACGGTGACGTTGCTGATACCGTCGGCGCCAAGCTTATCGAGGTTGATGATGACCACGACTTCTTTGGAGCTCATCGGCCGGCCGTCGGCGAAACGCGCCACTTGAGGGAGGTTCACTGCGATGCTCGCCGCTTCGCGATCGAGAATGCTCATGATCTCGCTCATCGCCGCTTTGCGCACGACGATCATGTTGTCATCGGAACCAGTCGAGCGCAGGGTTTGCTGCACGCCATTGGCCATCATCAGAACCGCGGTAAACACGAAAACGACCAAAGCGATCCCGAGCATGGTAATGACCGTCGTCAGGCGCCGCGACGTCGAGCTTCGCAGTATGTATTTCAGCGGAATCTGCAGATGATCCTCAGGTTGGAGTTCCGATCACTTCAATACTCCACCACTCGATTACTCCAATTCGTTAGCCGACATATCGCAATCCTTCGACGATATGGGTTGTCAATACTCGTCTTAGTGGAATCAGCGCGGCGAACAGGCCTACGGCGAGGCCGGCGATGCAGCCGATCACGATCGTCTCCGGCTTGATGTAGAACACCGGGAACCAGCCTTTCGGCAACGCCGCCTGAAACCCATCCACCGCGGGAACCGTTACGATCAGCCCCAACGCGCTGCCTACCACGGAAAGAATCATCGATTCGCCGGCGAGCAGAAAGAAAAGCTGCACGCCGGAAAAACCAAGCGCCTTGAGCACGGCGAACTCGTGGGTTCGCTCGCGCGCCGCCATCACCATGGTGTTGCCGAGGACAAGCAGGATAATGCCGATGATCACGAACGACATGATGTTCATGGCCGTGATGACCGCGCTGGCGGCAGACAAAAAATTCTGCTGGAAGGCGCGCTCGGTTTCGGTCTTGGTCTCGGCCCGCGAATTGGCGAACATCTGGTCGATCTCCCGAGAAATCGACGCCGAGTTGTCCGGATCGGTGATGCGGACGATATACCAACCAACCTGGCCGGCCCTGTCCGGCGAATCCTGGCGCACTCTTTCATCGAGGTATTTATAATGAAACATCATCGTCGAGGGATCGGTGGTCTGATCGCGCGGCTCGTAAATGCCGCGCACGACAAACTCCCACTGACCGGGAAAGACATCCCCTTCCATCGGCATAATGTCGCCGATATCAAGATCGTAGCGACGCGCGAGATCGATGCCGATGATGCAGGCGTTGCGCTCGCGGCGAAAGCTTTCGAACTGCTCGCGCGGAATCAGAAACTCCGGATAGACGTCAAAAAAAGTGTCCGAATCGACGGCCAGGCGCGCGAAGAATTGATCTTTGTCGATGTACACGCCGGAAAACCAAGCAGCGTAGGTCACTTTGTTAACGCCCGGTACTTGCGCGATGCGGTCCCGATAGGCAAGCGGCAGCGGAAACACAAACGATACCGCATGCCGGGTGATGAGCCGGTTGGCCGCCGAGGCCTCGACGCCCGCATACCACGCGGTAACGACCGTTTGCAGCAGGCCGAACGCCATTACCGCGACGCCGACACCGACGACGGTTAGCAGGCTACGCAGCTTGTGGCGCAGCGTGTTGCGTAACAGCAGTCGAACCAGTTCCATGTTTGTTATTTGGCACCACGCGCAGAATTCCGTTCAACTTCAACTACTACGGTGTTCATAAGTATCTGGCCGACAGGATTGTTAGAGGCGCAGTGTGAGTCGTTCCAAGTTCGGGCAATGCCTCTGTGCCACCAGGAGCCACCGCCCATTCCGCTCCCCGAGTGCTCATTTTGAAGCGGGGTGGGGGGAGCATGGTTTCCGTCCTAGTGCCCGAGCTTTCCACGACTCACCCCTTCGCTCGTGTATGTCAGTAACCAATGAACTCCTTAGTAGCAGCCAGTGGTGGGAGGGATCACTACCGAGTCCACAAAAACACCCTACCTGCCTGACCTTTGTTCTTGTA
>DATBMR010000205.1:0-3577 GCA_036554745.1 Binatia bacterium | reverse complement strand
CAATTCACCTTCGCTCACATGCGCGATATTGCCTAGCTGTGCTGCTGCGAACTTCCCCGTAGGGGGAAGCTCTCCCCAACGAGCCCGCGCGCGCCCCCACGCTCGCGGGCTCGTCCCCTCCTCCAGTTCTCTGTTGCGCGTGCTATTGAAAAAAAGCTCCTTCGATCAGCACCGGTTTCGCCGCGCCCTGCTCGTGTGTTCTACCCGGAATGGCTGAGCCGTCCGGGTTGAGCCGCTGGTCGGCCTTATCGGATCCGGCGCCGACACGCGCCATCACTAACGGCTCCGTGCCCGAATTGCAGAACTGATAATAGCTGCCGGCGGGCAGCACGACCGCGTGATTCTTCGCCGCGTTGATTACTGTCTTGCCGTCGCGCCCGGTATTGAACTGCGCCGTGCCCTGCAAAACCAAGAAGATGTGATCTTCTTTGGTGTGAGAATGCAGCGCGTTTTCGCCAATACCAGGGGCGTAGCAATGAATCCTGAGCGTCATCAGTTCGGTCTCGGCGAGCAAGTGACGCGTGTGACCCTCTTTGACGAGCTGGGTTTTGAGTTGCACGACCTTGGCCTGTTTTTCCATATCGCCTCCTGAAGAATTTTTTCGGCAGGCGATCTTAAGCCGGTGCCCGCATCCAGTGCAAGCGGCCAGGCCCGGCCGCTACGCTTCTCTCCGTTGCAAATTCCTGCGCTCTCGGCTTATCTGAATGCAACGAATCGAGCTCCCAATTGAGCCAACTATTCGCTGAAGTCATTGCCATCTGTTCCGCCCTCGGGTGGGCAACCGATTCGATCCTGGTCCGCTTCGGTCTGCGCAAATCCAACATCTTCGCCGCCATGATGATGAGCTACGCAGTGTCGGTCATCTGCATGTGGAGCTATCTCATCGCCGCCACGTCGCTGGAGTTCTTGCACTCGCCGGCAATGATTTATTATCTCATCAGTGGCTGCATGCAGCCGCTCTTCGCTCGAGCGCTCTTCTACCAGGGCATCACGCGCATCGGCGTCGCCCGAGCCGGCCCGCTGCGCGGTATTGAACCTCTGTTCGGCACCGCCATCGCGGTCATTTTTCTGGGCGAGCAGCCAGGCTGGCCGGTTTTTGTCGGGACCGTTTTGATCGTCGGCAGCCTCTGGCTGATTTCGGGAAAACAGCAAGGCGATACCCACTGGCGGCTCATCGACGCGATGTTTCCAATCAGCGCGGCATTGATTTCCGCCATTTCGCAGAGCCTGCGCAAGCAGGCCTTGACGATCATTCCCGATCCCATCGTTGCCGTGGCGATCGTGACGACCGTCTCGCTGGTACTCTTGCTCGGTTTTGTTTTCGTGACCCAAAGAACGCCGCAACTCCGCCTGGAGCGCGCCGCGTTTCTGTTCTTCTTGTGCGCCGCCCTGGTCGCTGCCTCCGCTCAAGTCGCCAACTTCATGGCGCTCGGACGCGGCCAATTATCAGTGATCATTCCGCTGCTCAATACGACGCCGCTGTTCACGGTGTTTTTCAGCGCTATCTTCCTGCGCCATATTGAAACGGTAAACCTGCGCGTTGTTTTGGGCGCAACCTTGATGGTCGCCGGCGTCGTACTGATCACGTCTCGCTGATCATCGTTCAGGATTTTCTCAACGGTGATTCCAAGTTTGGCCGTGCTCTGATAGCGTATCTCGGCCAAGCCGCAAGCCAAACATCACCGGCTTGGCTGATTTGTTTGATATGTAAACCGCATCGGCGATGCGATCACAACGATGACTTGGCGGTTCAGAATTCTGGATTGACGCAGCTGTGGCACCCGCAAGCCCCGGGCGAGCCGTTACGGCGTTTCTTACGCTTCTCGCGCTCATCGCCTTCGCCGCCAACTCCATCTTTGCTCGACTCGCGCTGGGCAGCCAAAGTATCGACCCGGCCAGCTACACGACCGTACGTCTGGTGACCGGCGCGGCGACCTTGTGGCTTATCGCCCGGCTCCGGGAAGCTGATCCATCAGCCACTCTCGACAGCGGCTGGACTTCAGCCGCCATGCTTTTCTTGTACGCCGGGACGTTTTCTTTCGCATACATCAGCTTAACCACCGGCACAGGTGCCTTGATTCTTTTCGCCGCCGTACAGATCACGATGATCGCTGTCGGCCTCTATGCCGGCGAAAGGCCATCGCCAATGCATTGGTTGGGATTGCTGATCGCGGTCGCCGGACTCGTCTATCTGGTCTCGCCCGGTGTCACCGCCCCATCGGCTTTTGGTTCGCTTCTCATGGGAACCGCCGGGATTGCGTGGGGGATCTACTCGATTCTCGGACGCGGTGTAAGCGATCCGGTGCACGCCACCGCGAGAAACTTCCTCAGGACCGTTCCATTAACGTTCATCATTTCACTTTTGTGGTTGCCGTCTATGGCGATAACTGCCGAAGGTTTTCTCTGGGCCGCGCTGTCAGGATCGATCACGTCGGCTGTTGGCTATGTCATCTGGTATGCTGCGCTGCGCGGCTTGACCGCGACGCTCGCAGCGACGCTGCAACTTTCGGTGCCCGCGCTCGCTGCGCTCGGCGGCGTCGTATTGTTATCGGAAAAACTGACCTTGCGTTTGTTCCTGGCAGGCGCATTGATCCTAGCCGGGGTTGGTTTGGCGATCTACGGACAGAAAAAGTAGTCTCGGGGAGCGAGCGCCAGCGTCCGCCGCCGCTGTTGGCGCGCTTGACATCGACAGGGCCGTCTCGGATATTTACGATTAGATCGCCTGAGCTTGTTTAAAGATCGCGCCTTTCCAGCACACGGTGGATCTCCTCATGGCACCCATGACTGACATAGCCCGGCCCCTCGACGGGGTGGATGAAGGTGCTGCCCTCCGCAGGATCCTCGAAGGAACCGCGAAGGAAACCGGCGGAGGTTTTTTCGCTGCACTGGTTGAAAACCTCGCCAAAGCTCTCAACACCCATGGCGCCTGGGTCACTGAATATTTTCCAGAGCGCCGCCGGTTGCGCGCTCTCGCCTTCTGGATGGATGGGGAATGGCTAAAGGACTATGAAGTCGACATCGCCGGGTCACCTTGCGAGCGAGTCATCGACTCCGTACAACTCGTGCACTTCCCGGACCGGCTCATTCAATTGTTCCCGGATCGGCCGGAGGTAAAGGAAAGCGGACTTGCCAGTTACATAGGCATGCCTTTGCTGGATAACGACCAAAAAATTCTCGGACACTTGGCGGTAGTCGATCGGCGGCCAATGCCGCCTGAGCCGCGGGTGGTCGCTTTGTTTCGTATCTTTGCGGCGCGCGCAGCGGCTGAACTCCGCCGCATGCGCATCCAAGCTCAAGTCCTGGAGCGCGAAGAAAAGCTTCGCGCGCTTTTTGACAGCGCCATGGACGCGATTGTCGAGTTCGATGCCGATTTGAATCTGACGCGCATGAATCCCTCTGCGGAGGAAGTCTTTCGCTGCCGAGCGGGCGATGCGGCGGGGCAGAGCATCGGCCGGTTCTTTGTTGACCTAAGTTGCCAACGACTCAAGCGTCTGGCCGATGAGATCGCCCGCCGCCATCCGCAGGCTCGGTCACTATGGATTCCCGGCGGGCTTCAGGCGGTCGCCGCCGACGGCAC
>DATBMR010000187.1:0-47247 GCA_036554745.1 Binatia bacterium | reverse complement strand
GAAAGACATATCGTGGAGCACTCGGTCGCGAAGGAAAAACTCGGTTTGTGAGTGGCTCAAGCTCACGAAAAATCTCTACAGCTTGGCGTGCCAACGGAACGATATGCTGCGCTCGCATCTTCATCCGCTCGGCGGGAATCCTCCATTCAGCTTTTTCCAGGTCGATCTCCGGCCACTGTGCTTTACGCAGTTCGCCCGGTCGGACAAATACCAATGGCGCCAATCGGAGCGCGCATTTAGTCACCAGAAAACCCTGATACCCATCGATAGCTCGAAGCAGCTCGGTAATGCGCTTCGGTTCGACAATCGAGGCGTGGTGCTTTTCTTTGGGCGGCGGCAGCGCCCCACGAAGGTCACCGGTCGGATCACGTTCGGCCCGACCGGTGGCCACTGCATAGCGGAATATCTGCCCACAGTTCTGCATGACCCTGTGGGCAGTTTCGAGGGCACCACGGCTCTCTACCCTACGCAGCAAAGCAAGCAGTTCTGGTGCTCGGATGTCGGCGATAGGTCGCTTGCCTACCCAGGGGAACACGTCGTTCTCAAGCCGCCGGAGGATGCGATCTCCGTGACTCGGTACCCAGCTTGGCGAGAACTTTGCGTGCCACTCGCGCGCGACCGTCTCGAAGGCTTCCGCGCCTGCTTGGGCTTTCTTTTCGGCTTTGCGTGCCTCGCCAGGATCGATACCTGCGGCGAGTTGCTGGCGAGCGTTATCGCGCTTCTCGCGTGCTGCTTTCAGACTGACGTCTGGATAGACGCCGAAGGCAAGCCTCTTTTCCTTTCCGGCAAAGCGATATTTCCACCGCCAATACTTCCCTCCAGCGGGGCCAAGCTCCAAATAGAGCCCACCGCTATCGAACAGCTTGAAAGCTTTCCCGTTAGGCTTTGTCGTGCGAATCTTTACGTCAGTCAACGGCATATGGGGGCATCTCACCTTCACGGTCAAGCACATGCCCCCAAATATGCCCCCAGAATGGGACGGCTTTAGCGGTACGGCATTGGACCATATCGGACACTATATACCAGAAAACTAATGATTTACAACAGTTTATTGGATGTGCGTGGAACAGGCGGGATTTAGAATTGGTGGAGGCGGGGGGAATCGAACCCCCGTCCGAAGGTCTTCCATCAAATATGACTACATGCTTAGCCGATGTTTTGGTCTCGCTCGTCGAACCCCCATCGGCAGGGTTTCTCGGAGCTATCCGGCTTGGATCTCGGCCTCATCCCCTCCGGCAGGAGAATCGGCCCATCCCACTGAATGACGTCTTATCCAGTCCCGTGGGAGAAAACCGGTAAGACGCTAACTGCGATTAGGCAGCTAGGGCGTATTCAGTATTGTCTGCGTTTAAATTGCAGATCTGTTTGTTTAACGGGTGAACAGTACCCCGGCATGCCACTTTGACTTCCCACCTCCGTCGAACCCACATCGCCCCCATGAAAGTTAGTTTACAGTTTCGAGTTGCTGGTTTCCAGTCGGCCCAATTCCGTTCGATGTTCGAAGTTCCACGCTCAGAAGTTTTACCGATCCATCAACTGGGAACTAGCTTCTCGATTTCAGCGAGCGCTCGACCTCGCGCTGGGCAACTTTGCGGCGTAGGGTCTCGCGCTTGTCGTAGAGCTTCTTGCCGCGCGCCAGCCCCAACTCGACTTTGGCCCGGCCGTTTTTGAAGTAGATCTTTAGCGGAATCACCGTTAAGCCGCGCTCCTTGGTCTTGCCGGTGAGACGCTCGATCTCGCGCTGGTGCAACAAGAGCTTGCGCGTCCGCCGCGGCTCGTGATTGAACTGGTTGGCACCGGCGTAAGGACTGATGTGCGCGTTAACCAGGAATGCTTCGCCTTTTTGAATGCGCGCATAGCTGTCCACCAGGTTGGCCTTGCCGTCGCGCAGCGATTTAACTTCGCTCCCGAGCAGCACCAGCCCGGCTTCGTAAATCTCATCGATGAAGTAGTTATGCCGCGCCTGGCGATTGACGCACACGGTGTGCTCGCCCGGTGCCGCGGGTTTCTTACCGCCCATTGATCCTGTACTTGTCGTCCGGCGTAATCAGTCCGCCGGAAGTGATGAGCTTGAGCGCCTCTTCCATCGTCATATTGAGCAAAGTGACTTCGCTGCTCGGCACCAGCAGAAAGAAGCCGGAGGTCGGGTTAGGGGTGGTCGGTACGAACACGTTGACGAGGTGGCTATTTTTTTTCTCTTCCAGATGGGACCAAGCGCGTCCCATGGCAAAGCCGACCGTGAAAACGCCAGCGCGCGGATATTCGATCATCACCACCTGGCGCTGCGCGTTCGACTGGCCGAGAAAGCTCTGTACCAGTTTTTGCACTGCGCTATAGACGCCACGAAACACCGGAATCTGAATAAAAATATTCTCCCAGGCGGCGAGGAAGCGGCGCGTCGCCACGCCGCGGGTCAAAACCCCGAGAAAGAGGATCAGCAGCAACGTGACGACAGCGCCAAGCCTTGGAATGGCAAAGGGCAGATAAAAATTGGGATGGAGCGCGTTCGGGAGAATGTCGAGCACGCTGTCAAGCAAGCCGATCACCCAGCCGATAAACCAGAGCGTGATCGCCACGGGCAGAAAAACCAACAGCCCGGCGATAAAGTCGCGCCGGAGACTGTCGCTCCAGCGCGTTTTGACCTTGGGAGTAATCTCGTCGCCCACCGCGGTTATTCTCCTTGGCGGCGCGCCAGCACCCGATTATCGATCAAGCGCGCTTTACCGATGCGCACCGCCAAGGCGAGCACCGCCGCATTTTCTATCGTTTCGACATCGTTCAGAGTTTCGGTGTCGCATAGTTTCACGTACTCGACGCAGGCGAGCGGTTCCTTATCGAGTTCTGCGCGCGCGCTTCGTAAGATTGCTTGCGCCGAAGTCTCGCCGCGCTGAAATAGACGCTCGGCCTTACAGAGCGAACGGGAAAGACAAACCGCCGCTGCCCGCTCGATTCCGGTGAGATAAGCGTTCCGCGAGCTCAGTGCCAACCCATCCGCTTCGCGTACGATGGGATGGCCGACGATCTCCACGCCTAAACACAAGTCCCGGACCAAGCGGCGGATCACTTGCAGCTGTTGATAATCCTTTTCGCCAAACACCGCAACGTGCGGCCGCACGATATTAAACAGCTTTACCACCACGGTCGCGACGCCCCGAAAGTGGCCCGGCCGCGCCGCGCCGCAGAGCGGGAGGCTGAGCCTCTCAACTTCGACATGCGTCTGTGCTCCCTCCGGGTAGATTTCAGCCACCGAGGGGTGAAACAGCACATCGACGCCTTCCATTTCGAGCAATTCGCGGTCACGCTCAAGATCCCGCGGATACGCCCGGAAGTCTTCGTCGGGACCGAATTGCGCCGGGTTGACAAATACGGACGCCACCAGCCGGTCGCCGCGCGTTTGGGCATCACGCACCAGACACAGATGGCCACGGTGCAAGAAGCCCATGGTGGGCACGAACGCGATCCGCCGCCCCGCGCGGCGCTCGGCCTCGCTCCACTCACGCATCGATGTGACGCTCTCAATGTCTCGCATAACCAGAATTCCGGAGTAATGGAGTAATAGAGTGCTGGAGTACTGGTTCCTACCACTCCATTATTCCATCACTCCAGCACTCCATTTTTATTTAAACGAGTGCTCCTCCGCGGGAAACTTTCGCGCTTTAACCTCGCCAATAAACTCCTTCACTGCGCCGCTCATGACCTGCTTCAAATCGACATACTGTTTGACGAACTTTGGCCTGAAGTCATCAAACAGGCCAAGCATGTCGTGCACCACCAAGACTTGCCCATCGCAGTGACTGCCCGCGCCGATGCCGATCGTCGGAATCGTCAGTCGCTCGGTGATCTCCCGGGCCAAATCGAGCGGCATGCCTTCCAGGACGACCGAGAACACACCGGCTTCCTCAACCGCCAGCGCGTCACGCAGGACCATGTCACGCCGCGCCATGTCTCTCCCTTGGATCTTGTATCCGCCAAATTGATGCACAGACTGGGGTGTGAGCCCGATATGGCCCATCACCGGAATGCCTGCTCTGACGATCGCCGCGATCGTTTCTTTCATATGGACCCCGCCTTCGAGCTTGACCGCCTCGGCGCCGCCCTCCTGCAGAAAGCGGCCGGCGTTGGCGAGCGCTTGTTCCTTGCCGATCTGATAGGAAAGGAACGGCATGTCGCCGATCACCAGGGCGCGCTTGCGGCCCCGAGCCACCAGTCGGGTATGGTAAACCATCTCGTCCATGGTCACCGCCAAGGTATTGTGGTTCCCTTGGATGACGCAACCCAGCGAATCGCCGACCAGCAAAAGCTCGATGCCCGCCTCATCGAGGATGCGGGCGAAAGCATAATCATAGGCCGTCAGGCAGGTGATCATCTCGCCGCGCTGCTTCATCTTGAGCACATGAGGTACGGTGATTTTTTCGCCCATGAGATCCCCTCCAAACAAAAAAGCCTTCCGGACGGATCCGGAAGGCCAATGCGGGCAGGTGAGAGCGTTCGTGCTCTCCCTTGACTCATCGCCTTTTGGTATCCGTCTCGGTCCAGTCTAGCTGGATCCAAGCGGTATATAGTGCTGCGTCCCCGAACCCATGCTGTTGATTTCCTTGATCAAGTCAGCCAAGTGCTCGCTGCTCGAAACAAAATCAATCTCAGAAGTATTGATTACCAGAAGAGGTGTTTCATCGTAGTGAAAGAAAAACTGGTTGTAAGCCTGAGACACCTCACTCAAGTATTCAAAGGTGACGCCTCGCTCGAACTTTTTATTCCTTTTTTTGACGCGTTTGTAAAGCACCTCGGGGCGGGCTTGAAGATAGACTACCAAGTCCGGCTTGGGCACCCGGGCGTTCAACAGCGCGTAAATTTGTTGATAGAGATTCAGCTCTTCAGCGCTCAGGGTCAGAGTCGCGAAGATCTGGTCTTTGGCAAACAAGTAGTCCGCGACCGTGTTCTGGTTGAACAGATCTTGCTGCCCAAGTTCCATTTGCTGCTGGTAACGATTGAGCAGGAAGAAAGTTTGGTTCTGGAAGGCGTAGGCCTCGCGGGATTTATAGAACTTAGGCAAAAACGGATTTTCTTCCACCCGCTCGAAGACCGTGCGGGCTTGAAACTCGATAGCCAGCATCTTGGCGAGACTGGTCTTGCCGACGCCGATCGGTCCCTCGACCACGATATATTTCGCTTTCGCCATTCGAGCCGCCTAAATTTACCACGTCGGCCGAAAACTTGTCCAGGTTGTGTTATAGTCGCGCCCGTGGGAGGGCTTCGAGAAAAAATCGGCCAGATGTTCATGGTCGGCTGCGCCGGCGAGCGTCTCAGCTCCGACGAGCGGGTTATTTTTGAAGAGTATGGCTTCGGCGGTTTTGTTCTATTCCAGCGCAATTGCGCCGAGCCACGACGGCTCTTGGCGCTTTGCCGAGACCTGTGGAACCGGGCGCCCAGTCAGCCGCCGCTCATCGCGATTGACCATGAGGGCGGCGCAGTGCATCGCCTGCCGCCTCCGTTCACACGTTTCCCCCCCGCGGCGATGATCGGCGCGCGCTGTGACCCGGACCTAGCCTATCGCGCCGCACGCGCCGGCGCCGTCGAGTTGGCACTTGCCGGCATCAATCTCAATTTCGCGCCGGTACTGGACGTCAACTCCGATCCGCTCAACCCGATCATCGGCACACGCTCGTTCGGCGCCGACCCGGCATCAGTGAGCCAGCTAGGGTTAGCCTGGCTGCGCGGCTCGCGGGCGGGCGGCGTGATCCCTTGCGGTAAACACTTTCCCGGACATGGCGCCACCGACCAAGACTCCCATCATATGCTTCCGGTTGTAGACAAATCGTTGATCGAGATCGAAGCCGTCGAGTTGCCGCCATTCGTTGCCGTCTGCCGTGGCGGCATTGAAGCGCTCATGACGGCGCATGTGAAATTCCCAGCGCTCGATCCGCGCTATCCGGCCACGCTCTCCGAACCGGTTATCACCGGCCTGCTGCGCCATCAGCTCGGTTACGGTGGCGTCGTCTTCAGTGACGACATGGAGATGAAGGCGATCAGCGAACACTACGACACCGGTGATGCGGCGGTCCTGGCGCTCATTGCCGGCATCGATGCGCTGTTATTCTGCCACGATTTGACGAAGGCCGTTCAGGCGCTCGAATTTGTTCATCGCGAAGCCGAACGCAGTCCGTCCATGCGTGCCCGGGTGGACGCAAGCTACCGGCGCATTGCTGAGCTCAAAGGGCGTTATTTGAATCGCTTTAACGGCGCGATAGAAGATCAACTGGAGGATCGTCTAGCGAGCTTAAATCAGCAGAGCATCATCGCCGAGATTCACGGCAACTTGTAAGCAGTGTAGGCGATCAATTTCTTGATGTCCTGATCGAGCTCGCCTTGCCATTTTTCGATCACGATATCGGCCGGGCATTTTCCCTGAAAGAGCAATGTCTTGAGGGGGTCAAGATAGATCGTTTCGTCATCGCCGTTTTTATTGAGCGAGTGTTGCCGGCGCAAACCTTCCCAGCCGATCTGCAATAGTTCCCTCGCCAAATCAAGTAGCGTATAGCGGCGAAAGCGCGCCGCTAGCGCGTTCTGGTGAGAGTCGAGATAGGTTTCCATGCGTTCGTCCCAGGACCACCCTTTGACTAAATCCCACGCTGCCATCAAACAGTCGCGGTCATAGAAAACGCCCTTGATCAACGCGGATAACGCCGGCATTAACTCGGGCGGCTGGCTGTCCACCGAGCGAATCTCGATGTAGCGTTTGATGCGGGTCTCCGGAAATAGCGTTGTCAGATGGTCCGCCCAGTCTTCCATCGTCGCGCGCTCGCCGTTGTGGCCGAATTGGAGGTATTGGCGAAAGGTGATGCCAGTCATGTCGATGTAGTCGTGATGGCGGATGATGAAATACATCGGGACATCCAGGGCATACTCGACATAATGCGCGAACGACGCGTCGGGCGCGAAGGCGAACTTGAGCAAACCGCAGCGGCTGCGGTCGGTCGCGGTCCAGATATGTTCACGGAAACTACGGTAGCCGTTGAGCTGGCCGTCGCAGATCGGCGAGTTGGCGAACATCGCGACCAGCACGGGCGCCAGCCCCATGCCGGTGCGAAACTTCGCCATCGCATCTTTTTCGTCAAGGAAATCGATGTTGGCCTGCACGGTGGCAGTCTGCTTCATCATGCGCTGGCCAAGGGTGCCTACCTTGAGCATGTACGGCCCCATGATGCGGTAGCGCTTCTTCGGCACCCACTCGATCTCTTCGACGCGGCTCACCGGCTGCATGCCGAGGCCGAGAAAAACGATATCGAGCGGTTCAGCCACTTCGAGCAGCTCCCGGATATGCTGGTTGAACTCGCCGTAGGTGCAGTGAATGCTCTCGCACGGCTCGCCGCTCAGCTCGATCTGCCCACCCGGCTCGAGGGTAATCTGCGCCTTGTCCCGTGTGAGCGCGATAATGTTACCGGTTTGCTCTTCGGGCTCCCAGCCGTAACGGTCGATCAACTCCCTTAAAATGCGATCGACGCCGCGCGGGCCGTAATAAGGAATTGCCTTTCCGGTGACGCGGTCGATACCCACTTTCTCGTACTCGGTGCCGACGCGCCACTGCTCCCGCGGTTTTCCCGCATTGTGGAAGTAGGCTTCCAGCTCGTAATTTTTTTCAATGACCGACATGAGTTCGAATATTGCGTTGGTAGGGCGGATGGATCACGCCTTTTTCGGTAATGATCGCCGTGACCAGCTCCTGGGCGGTGACGTCGAAGGCGGGATTAAAAACCTTGATCCCCTGAGGCGCCAACGGCTTGCCGAAGATATGCGAAACCTCTCGGGGATCGCGCTGCTCGATCGGGATATCCTTGCCGCAGGCGCACTCGAGATCAATCGACGACGTCGGCCCCGCGACATAGAAAGGAATGTCATGCCGGCGCGCCAACACGGCAAGCGTATACGTGCCGATTTTATTGGCCACGTCGCCGTTCGCCGCCACGCGGTCACAGCCGACCACGACGGCATCGACCTTACCGGTCTGCATCAAATAACCCGCCATGCTGTCGGTAATCAGCGTCGTCGGTATTTTTTCCTTCTTGAGCTCCCACGCCGTCAGTCTGGCGCCTTGCAAGAACGGCCGGGTCTCGTTGACAAAAACTTCGAACTGCTTGCCCGATTCTTTGAGCGCCCGCAGCACGCCCAGGGCGGTGCCATAACCTGCGGTGGCAAGCGCGCCGGCGTTACAATGGGTCATGATCCGGCCAGCATTGCGCAAAAGTGCCGCGCCGTGCTTGCCGAGCTGCTTGTTGGCGGCGATATCTTCTTTGTAAATCTTTTGCGCCTCTTCTTTAAGAGCCCGCTTGACGGCTTCGACACCCTGGCTGCGCTGGCGCGAATAGGCATCGCGCATGCGCTGCAAAGCCCAAAACAAGTTTACCGCGGTGGGACGAGTCTTCCCAAGAACGGCGAGCACCCGCTCGAAAGCGCGGTCGAAAGTCTTGGGTGGGGCGTGCAGCGCCCCTAGCGCCACGCCCATCGCCGCCGCCACGCCGATCGCCGGCGCGCCGCGAATCACCATCTGGCGGATCGCCTCGGCGACCTGATGATAATCACGGCAAACGCGATAGACTTCTCGATGCGGTAGCAGACGCTGATCGAGCATGATCACTCGATCGTTTTTCCACTCGATCGTTTTGACCGCCATAAGATTTTTAAATACAAGGAGACCGAGTATATTAGCTTCGAAGGAAGCGTCAAGGCCCGCTCGTGGATTTCTATCAGTTTCTGGGATACTTTTCCGGCTTACTCTTTATCCGATCCGAAATGGATCCGACGTCGCTCTGGCGAACTGCGGCGTTGGTCCATCTCCTCGACGCGATCTTATGCGGCGTCATCGCCAACCACAGCGGCCGCAGCAAGACCGCCTGGACGATAGCCGGTGCCCTCGGCGGGATTTGGGCCCTCGGATTTTTATTTTTGTTGCCGGCGAAAGATCAAGCTAAGAATTTAAACCTAAAGTGAACCGTCACTTCGCGGATCGGATCGGACGAGATGCTTACCGGAAAAAACCCAACTCTCGATCTCGCTGGTGAAATACGCTGCTGCTATGAGCGGTTCGCCGCGTCGGATTTTCCGGTGGGCTCACCCGTCCTGGGCGATAACGTAGGCGAGCCCATATTGCCTCGTGTGGGTGATCGATAATGCCCAGCGCCGAATGCCCAATTGCGTGGCTAATTCTGCAGTCTTGTCATGCAAGGCGATGTCGGGCTTGCCGCTGCGGGCTCGAACCACTTCAATATCGAGCCAGCGCACGTTCGCACCCCAACCGCGTCCGAGCGCCTTCATGACCGCCTCCTTGGCGGCAAATCGGCCGGCGTAACTTTCATATTTGCCGCGTTGCTTTTGCTCGCAGTAGGCAATCTCTTTTGCCGTAAAGACCCGCGCGCGGAAACGCTTGCCGATGCGGCAGTCTTCCAAAGCGGCCTGGATCCGGTCGACTTCCGCTAGATCGATGCCGGTACTGACGATCATTGTTGAGCCTCACGCCGGTTCCTTTGTTGCTCGTTGGTGTGACAATGGCTTCCATTGAATGTTCTCAATGGATCCTGCGGTAGCCTAGCACGAGCCTCCGCTGGTGGGACAAGCGGTGATCCGACACAACATGTCGGCAATTCGCGAGCTATTCGCCGCCGCTCTATTAAACTTTGGTGGCGCTGACCGAGCGGATTTGCTAGCATAGTCATCATTTTACAAGAGGACGCTCCACGTGCCAAACCGTTTACGTTTGCTGGTTATTGTTTGGTTGGCGTTTGCCTGGCTCGCGCTACCCGCGTCGGCGCGGGCGCAAAAAGGGACGATCAAAGTAGCCGTACAAGCGCCGCTTTCAGGCGAGCAGGCCGCGCTTGGAGAGCATATCAAGTTAGGCGCCCAACTAGCGATCGAAGAAGCGAACAAAGCCTTCAAAGCGCTCGGTTACGATTTGATTTTGGTGCCGTATGATGATCAAGCAAAGCCCGAGGTCGGCGTCGCCAATGCGCGCAATATCGTCGCCGATCCGAATGTTCTGGTCATGGTTGGGCACTTCAACTCAGGAGTCGCGCTTCCCGCTTCCGAAATCTACAAAGACGCCATGTTAGTGATGATCTCGCCGGCGAATACCGCTACCGAAATTACCGATCGGGGTTATCCCAACGTCAATCGTGTGTGCGGCCGCGACGATGTGCAGGGCCCAGTCGGCGCTCGGTTTGCGGCGCACGATCTAAAGCTTAAAACGGTCTACATCATTCACGACAAGACCCTTTACGGACAGGGCGTGGCTGAGAATTTCCGCAGTGAAGCTAAAAAGCTCGGCATCAACGTGCTGGGGTTCGAAGGCACCGAAGAGCGTGCCAACTTTTCGCCGATGATCATTCCCCTTAAAGCGAAAAATCCGGCGCTGGTTTATTTTGGCGGCATATATCACCAGGGCGGGCTCCTGCTGAAGCAACTGCGCGAGAAGGGCGTGAAAGCAAGATTCATGGGGCCGGATGGGCTCGACTCCGCGGAGATGGTTAAAATCGCCGGCGCCTCGGTCACCGATAGCTACTACACCAGCGTCGCTGGGCCGCCGGCGGCTCACCCAGAAACCGCGGCTTTCGCGAAGAAATTCAAACAGCGCTTTGGCAAGGAAGTCGAATCGTTCGGCATGTACGGCTACGACGCCACCTTGGTCGGCATCAGTGCGATGGAACAATGGATCAAGGCAAACGGCGGCAAGAAGCCGAGTCGCGCCGAGGTGAGCGCCGCGGTGCGCAAGCTGAAAAATTTTAGGGGTGTTACCGGTTCGATTGAATTCGACCCAAAGGGCGATCCGGTCAAAGCAAAATATTTCGTCCTGCAGTTCGACAAGCAGTCCTATCCGGGCAAAGTCGTCAAAGTCATTGAACAGCAGGCGCCCCCGGCGGCTAAGAAGCCCTGACCACGGGTACAACCAACTGCCTTGCGTGACGTATGTCTCCTAGTCAACCTCGCATTTTCCGCCAACGACGACTATCGCCTGCGCTGGGATAATGCGTTCTAGAAAGCAGCACGGATGATCGATTCACCCAATGTGCCGTTCCCGCACTTGGCGTGAGTCTCTCCAAATCTAATGAATAGAAAACTTCGCGTCGCACTGTTGTTCGGTGGCAAATCCGCCGAGCACGAAATCTCTCTTATCTCTGCGCGCAACATCTTTCAGGCGATGGACCGGAAGAAGTATGAGGTCGTCGCGATTGCTATCGACAAGCACGGCCGTTGGTTCCTCGACGATGGAGCTCGGCTCCTGCGCAGCGCAACACAATCACAAGTCGAGTTCAATGGTCGGAAGAACGCCGCCGCCGTGTTGCCCGGCGATACGAGAACTCCCGTAGTGCAACCCTCCACGCGCGCGCCCTTCGGCCGCGTCGACGTCGTCTTTCCCGTCCTCCATGGACCGTTGGGTGAGGATGGAACCGTCCAGGGGCTGCTCAAGCTCGCGCATATTCCGTTTGTCGGCGCCGGCGTGCTCGGTTCGGCCGTCGGCATGGACAAAGATGTCATGAAGCGACTGCTGCGCGATGCGCGCATACCGATCGGCAAGTTCCTGGTGTTCCGGCAAGCGGAGAGGAAAGCGCTCAGCTACGCCAAAATCAAAAAGCATTTAGGTTTGCCCATGTTCGTTAAACCCGCCAACCTGGGCTCGTCGGTAGGCATCAGCAAGGTCACTAAAGAAAATGAATTTCGCCCCGCCGTAGACGAAGCGTTTCGCTACGACGCCAAGATCATTATCGAGGAGGGAATTCGCGGCCGCGAGATCGAGTGTTCGGTGCTCGGCAACGAAAACCCGATCGCATCGCTGCCTGGCGAAATCATCGTTCAGCACGACTTCTATTCGTATGACGCCAAATATCGCGATGCTCAAGGGGCGCGCCTGGAGATTCCCGCACGCTTACCGCAAGCGCTCGTGAAAAAAATACAAAGAATCGCCGTCCAGGCATATCAAGCGCTTTGCTGTGAAGGAATGGGGCGCGTGGACTTTTTTCTGCGGCCGAATGGACAAGTGCTCGTCAACGAAATCAACACAATTCCCGGCTTCACGAAAATCAGCATGTTCCCTAAAATGTGGCAGGCGAGCGGCCTGAGCTATTCCCGCCTGATCGACCGGTTAATCGCTCTCGCCCTCGAAAGAGCGCGCCAGGAAACCCGCCTCAGAAGCTCGAAATAATCGCACCGAAGCAGGGTCATCGCACGCGCAATGGGCGACTTGGCGCGAGCGACCGCGTTGACACGCTTTGCTCGTCTTCGGACCGCGGTCTTCGCGCCGCTAATGGACGCGGGGAACCTGCTCAGTCCGGCTCTTGGCGACTAAGATGTCACGGGACCATTCCCGGCAGCGAAGACATGCGAACACTCAGTCCGATCTCCGGGCGGGTGCAAATCGATATAGGACACACAGCACGCCACCCGCTGCTTGACCCGCACCTGCCGGTATCTACGCAGTGCACGTTTGCTCCTCGCTTCGTGGTTTTCCGTTTCGTTGCCAGCTCTCAGTTTTTTGGTGCGCAGTGTTTCGGTTTCGATATCCCAGACCGGACGCTAGAGCTCTACGCGATTCACGCTCGGATTAATCCATCTGCCGGCGCAGGAACGTCGGGATATCGTACTTGTCATCGTCGTCGGAATTGGCGTTTGCGTCGAAGTTGGTTTTGCTGAGCGTTACTGTCTCGACTTCTTCACTGCCGCTTTTTTTGCGCTGCCACGTCGGCGTATCGAGATCATCGACGATCGTGCCCAGGTGAACAACTTTTTTGTTCTTTTGTGCGCTGGCGGCGATGCTGGCAACGCTTGCCAATGGCGACGGCGCGGGTTTCCGCTCCTCTTTTGTTTCGCCGAACCCGGTAGCGATCACCGTGATACGGATTTCGTCGGTCAAGGTCTCGTCGATGACCGCGCCGAAAATGATATTGGCGTCGTCATGCGCCTCTTCCTGAATCAGCGATGCCGCTTCGTTCACTTCGTGCAAGCACAGGTCGGGCCCGCCGGTGATATTGATCAATACACCCCGCGCCCCCTGAATCGAGATGTCTTCGAGCAGTGGGCTCGAGATTGCTTTCTGTGCTGCTTCGATGGCGCGGTTCTCGCCGGAGGCCGAGGACGCGCCCATCAGGGCTAGACCCATCTCGGCCATCACTGTGCGCACGTCAGCAAAATCGAGATTGATCAGCCCCGGCGTGATGATCAGATCGGAGATGCCGCGCACGGCCTGCAACAAAACGTCATCCGCCTTGTGAAACGCTTCAAGCATCGTGGTCGTCTTGGCAGCAATGCTCAACAGACGCTGATTGGGAATAACGATCAAGGTATCGACACTCGCCTTCAACTCCTCGATGCCGTCTTCGGCCTGCCGCATGCGCTTCTTGCCTTCGAAAATAAACGGTTTCGTGACCACGCCGACGGTGAGCGCGCCGACTTCCCGCGCCACACGGGCGATCACCGGCGCGCCGCCGGTTCCGGTCCCACCGCCCATGCCGGCGGTGAGAAAGATCATGTCCGAGCCTTCGAGAAACTCCCTGATCTTCTCCTGATCCTCCAACGCGGCGCGCCGGCCAATTTCCGGATTCGCTCCCGCACCCAAGCCCTTCGTGACCATGCCGCCGAGTTGAATGCGCACCGGCGCCTGGCTCGCTTCCAAGGATTGTGCGTCGGTGTTCGCCACCATGAAATCGACGCCGCCAAGTCGGGCGCCGATCATGGTGTTGATCGCGTTGCCGCCGCCGCCCCCGATGCCGATCACTTTGATGCGCGCGCTCAGGGTATTCTGTTCGACAATTTCAATCATAAGCTTTCCTCCTCCGGAAAAATCGTTAATTCGTTTAAAAGAACTCGCTGAACCAATCCGACATGCGATGCTTAACCTTGGAAAAGATCTTGTCCTCGCGAATGCGGTAGCTGTTGCGCTCCTGGCGTTTCATGGCATGCAACACCAAACCGACGCCGGTGGCGTAGATCGGGTTGCCGATAATGTCGATGAGACCGCGCACATGAGCCGGAACACCGAGCCGTACCGGCAGACCGAACGAGCGTTCCGCCATTTCGACGCAGCCCGATAAGAGCATCGAACCGCCGGTGACCACGATTCCCGATGTCAAAGCACCTTCGAAGCCCGACTTGGCAACCTCTTTTTGTACCAACTCGAAGATCTCTTCCAGACGCGGCTCGATGATCTCACAGAGAATTTGCCGCGATACGCTGCCCGCTCCCTTGCCCGCCACGCTCGGCACCTCGACCCGTTCGTTGACTGGCACTAGCGATGCCTTCGCGCAACCGTGGCGCTGCTTGATCCGTTCGGCGTCATTGAACGGCGTGCGCAAACCGGCGGCAATATCGTTGGTCACGTGATTGCCGCCGATGCCGACCACGGCGGTATGCTTGACCACGCCATCGTGGTAGATGGCGATATCCGTGGTGCCGCCGCCGACATCGACCAGCACTACCCCCAGCTCCCGCTCTTCGTCACTGAGCACAGCTTCGGCCGCTGCCAGCGGTGCCAAGACAACTTCGGCGACGTTTAACCCGGTGCGATTGCAACATTTGA
The DNA here is from genome assembly GCA_036554745.1 of Binatia bacterium. Taxonomy (GTDB): domain Bacteria; phylum Desulfobacterota; class Binatia; order UBA9968; family UBA9968; genus DP-20. The sequence goes on along the minus strand of DATBMR010000187.1, from coordinate 32,690 downwards.
CGATGTTCTGCGCCGAGGTGGAGGCACCGGTCACAATATGAACTTTGGCCTCGAGGCGAACGCCCGACATGCCGAGCGGCTCGCGAATGCCGTCCTGATCGTCAATGATGTAGTCCTGGGGCAGCACGTGAAGCACGTCGCGATCCATCGGTATCGCCACCGCGCGCGCGGCATCGATGACCCGCTCCAGATCGCGCTGCGTCACTTCCTTATTCTTGACGGCGACGATACCGTGGCTATTGAACGCCTTGATGTGGCCGCCGGAGATGCTCGTAAACACAGTATGGATCTCACAACCGGCCATCAAACCCGCCTCTTCAACGGCTTTCCTGACCGAATTCACCGTGCCTTCGATGTTGATCACCACCCCTTTACGCAACCCCTGCGAGGGATGGCAACCCACGCCGATGATTTCAACACCTTGTTCGGTCATCTCACCGACCACGGCACACACTTTGGAAGTGCCGATGTCCAGTCCGACTACGATGCTATTTTTCTTTCCCATAGCTCCATCGAGGTATTCTTTTATCGACTATTTTTGCGCGTGCCGCAGTCGCGCCACCACTTGATCACGAAAGCTCATGTCTAAAGATCCCAAACGCTCTTCATTGCCCTGCCAAAGCGCAAGCAGCCGTTCCATTCTGTTGAGTTTCTCCGCCCAATCCCCCCAACCCATGTGCATCGCGATCGGATAGGCGGTGGTATAAACCACCAGCCGATCGGGCTTAGCAAAGTGAATTTCCGACAACGAATGCGAACGCTGAGCCATCATCTCACCGAGGCGCAGCGCCTCTCGGATGCGCTGACGGGTCGAGGGGTCCGGCGCAGTGAGCTGCTCAGTACGCAAACCGGTCAACAACGGAAACTTGACATCTTCGCCGGGACCCACCTCTTTGAAAACCACCCCCTCCCCATCGACGTAGTAAAGTTTGCGCAGCGCGACGATCGCTTTCGGCCTACGTTCCTCAACCTCAATCACCACGCGCTGCGGAAATTCGCGGCGGACCACCACGCGCCGGACCCAGGGATGTTCGGCAATCTTTTTTTGGATGCCGGCCAGGTCGATGCTCCAGATGCTCATGCCGCGCCGCAGCCCGGCGATCGCGACGATCTCGTTGCCGCCCACCTTCTCGCCGCCGCGCACTTGAATCTCGCGGACGGAAAAATAGGGGTTTTCCACGACAAACTCGCGCAGCGAAGCCGCGACGATTGCCAGCGGGCCGGTGAGCCACTGAAGCAACGCAGCGAGCAGCACTAACCCGAGCAACGCGGCCACCCGTAAAGTACGACGATGCCGGCCGCGCTGGTCTTTTTTTCGATTGTCGCGGCGATAAACTTTAAGCTGCATGCTGCGCGCTTACTCGACCTGCCATTCGCCCAAAAGTTTCACTTCCGCCGCCAACTCGATGCCGAACTGCCGGCGCACTTCTGCCTGCGCCAAAGCCATCAGTTGACGCACTTCCAGCGCCTTGGCTCCTCCGAGGTTGACAAAGAAATTGGCGTGGCGGTCGGAGATCTGGCAGTTGCCGATGCGTTTGCCCTTGAGACCGGCGGCTTCGATCAGACGGCCCGCGAAATCACCGGGCGGATTGCGAAACATCGATCCCGAGTTGGGAAAGCCCGACGGCTGGCTGCTCTTTCTGCGCTCGGTCAATTCGCGTACTTTCGCGCCAATCCGAACAGTTTCTGATCGGTGCAGCCGTAGGGTGACGCGCGTCACCACGATGCCCGCAGGGAGGTGGGAGTCGCGGTAAGTGAACGTGATCTGGTGACGCAAAAACTCAATCCGCTCGCCGCTTCCTGTCATGCCTGCAAACCCAGCCACAATTTTTTCGAACTCTGAACCATAAGCGCCGGCATTCATGAACAAGGCGCCGCCGACGGTGCCGGGAATCCCTTCGGCAAACTCCAGCCCGGTGTACCCCTTGCGCGCCGCTTCGCGAACCAGTTGGGTGATGGCATAGGCGGCGCCGACCCGGACTTGTATGCTACGGTCCTCTTCACGCCATTCGACCCGTTTAAAATCGCCGGTCAAACGAATCACGGCACCGCGCACGCCGCGGTCACTAACCAGGACATTGCTGCCGTTGCCAAGCAGATAAAATTCCGTGCGCGAGCGTCCGAGAGCGCGCAATACGGTTGCCAAAGCCCGTTCGTCGGCCACCTCGATGAAGTAATCCGCCGGCCCGCCGATCTTCATCGACGTGTAGCGCGCTAGCGGCTCGGCGACTTTGAGCTTTACCCCGGGAACCTGTTTCATTTCCCGCGCCAGCGGCGATTCGTTACTTGGTGTCGTCATTGCCAACATCAGAATTCACTATGGTGCTGGAGTATCGGAGTGAAGGACTTGGCCCTTTTCCATTACTCCGTTACCGCGCTACTCCATTGCTCCCATTGCCTCACCGCAGGGCCTGGACCAACGCTTCGCCAACCTTGTAAATGTCACCCGCACCGAGGGTTAGTACCAGATCGCCGCGGCTAAGCTTGCCGGCAATTTGCGTGACGATTGCGTCTTTGTCGGGAGCGAATTCCACGTCCATGTGACCTTTGCGCTTGATCGCCTGGTAAAGCGCCTCACCGCTAACGCCCGCGATCGGATCCTCGCCAGCGGCGTAAATTTCCGTTAGCACCAACCGGTCGGCTCCTTCGAAGGCGGTCAAAAATTCATCGAACAGATCGCGCGTACGGGTAAAACGATGGGGCTGAAAGATGACCGTCAGCGGCCGCTTCCAGGTGTCGCGGATGGCTTCGATGGTGGCGCGAATCTCGGTCGGATGATGACCGTAATCGTCGATCACCAAGATGCCGTCCGGCTCACCCTTGAGCTCGAAACGGCGATCGATCCCGGTGAAGGCATCGAGCGCCGCCGCCGTTTGGGCAAACGGTATCTCCAGCTCGTGGGCGACCGCGACAGCCGCCAAGCCATTGGTCGCGCTGTGCCGTCCGGGCAGATGCAGGCGCAATCGACCGAGCGCTCGACCCCGGTGAGTGGCGGTGTATTCGATACCACCGGCGGTATTGTTGAGATCTTGCGCCGAGAACTCGGCCTCCGAGGACAATCCGTAGGTCGCAAATCGTTTCTTGACTTTGGGCACCAGGCCGCGCACGCGGGCGTCATCAAAACACAGCACAGCCAACCCATAAAAAGGAATCTTGTTGATGAACGCAAGAAAACTATCGTCGAGGCGCTCCATTGTTTGATGGAAATCCATGTGCTCTTTGTCAATGTTGGTCACTACCGCAATGATGGGCGACAGCAGCAAAAAACTGCCGTCGCTTTCGTCCGCTTCAGCGACGAGCATCTCGCCTTGGCCCATTTTCGCGTTAGTGCCAAACATGTGCACGCGGCCGCCGATCACCATCGTGGGGTCGAGCCCCGCTGTGCTCAAAACCGCGGCGATCAGCGAGGTCGTCGTGGTCTTGCCGTGGCTACCAGCCACCGCGATGCCATACTTCATACGCATGAGCTCGGCGAGCATCTCCGCCCGCGGGATGACCGGAATCTGGCGGCGGCGCGCCTCAAGCACTTCTGGGTTCGAATACTTGACCGCCGTGGAAATCACCACCACTGACGGGTTGCAGGCAAGGTTTTGCTCCTGATGGCCAAGGAAGATACGGGCACCGAGCGAACGCAGACGCCGTGTCGCCTGGCTCTCCTGAAGATCGGAGCCGGTGACCACGTAGCCCGAGTTCAACAACACTTCGGCGATACCGCTCATGCCGATGCCGCCGATGCCAACGAAATGAATTTTATGCTTTTTGTGCAGCATGAGCCTTGTGCCGCCCGATTACCCCCGCGCCAACGCACAACATTCGTCGACGATTCGCGCCGCTGCGTCCGGTCGTCCCAGCGCGCGCGCGGCTTCTGCCATTCTGTCCAGCCGCGGCCGATCGGTGAGATAGCCGCGGAGCTTTTCCGCCAGCAAGGCGCCGCTTAATTCGTCGTCCAAGACCATCTCGGCAGCGCCGCGCTCGACGAGCGCGCGCGCATTGCCGCGCTGATGGTCATATATCGCGTAAGGATAGGGTACGAGGATCGCGGCCTTGCCGAAGGCTGTGAGCTCGGCGACGGTGGTCGCGCCAGCGCGACAGATGACCAAATCCGCCAACGCGTAAGCCTCGTCCATGGCATCGATGAACGGGACCACGCGGGCGTCGAACGGCAGTCCGGCGTAAGCTTCTTTGATTGCGGAGTAATCCAACGTGCCGGTCTGGTGCATGACATAAAGCTGCTCTTTGACATCCGTCAATCGCTTCAGCGCGTCCACGACAGCTTGATTGATGCGACGCGCGCCGGCGCTCCCGCCGAAGATCAGCAGCGAGAATTTTTCCCGCTTCGCCATGACCGGCAGTTTCTCCCAGCGCACTGGATTACCGGTTACAATGACTCGAGAGCGGGGAAAAAATTCGGCGCTCCCGGCATAGGACGTAAACACCCGATGCACCCATCGGGCAAGCAGCCGGTTGGTAAAACCGGGGCGAAGATTTTGCTCCATAATCGCGCAGCGAGCGCCGGCCAACCTGCCCGCCAGCAACAATGGACCGGAGGCGTATCCGCCAAGACCAATGACGCAGTCGGGGCGAAACGTTTTAATGATCCTCAGCGAGCGCGCGAAGCTCGCCGGCACCCCGTAGAGAGCGTCAAGCCAACCACGCCATCCTCGTCCCTTGATCCCTTTCACCACCAACGTTTCCAGTTTGAATCCTTCTTTGGGTAAGACGCGAAACTCAATCCCCTGAGCCGTGCCGACGAACAAAATATCGACGTTCGCGTCCCGCCGTTGAAACTCTCGTGCCACCGCCAGACCGGGAAACAAGTGCCCGCCGGTTCCTCCGCCGGCGAGAATCACGCGCATTTAGAGCCTCCGGCGCGACAGGCCCAGTAAAATTCCCGCTTCCATCAAATTGATCATCATGGCCGAGCCGCCGTAGCTGATAAACGGCAGCACCAGGCCCTTGGTCGGCATCAGGCCCATGACCACCCCCATGTGGATCAACGCCTGCAATCCCAGCAGCACCGTCAGGCCGAACGCCAGATATTGATCGAAGGGTTCCTCGATCTTTGCGCTCAGCTGCAAGCCGCGGAATATGATCACGGCGAAAAGCCCCAACACTACCAAGGCGCCGAGCAAACCCAACTCCTCGCCGATCACCGAGTAAACGAAGTCGGTGTGCGCCTCGGGGAGATACAAGAGCTTTTGCCGACTTTCGCCGAGCCCACGGCCAAACCACTGACCCGAACCGAACGCGATCAACGACTGAATGACATGAAAGCCGCTACCGGAAGGATCGCTCCACGGATCCCAAAAAGTCATCAAGCGGCGCAGGCGGTATTCGGCGGTCATCAGCACGTAGACCAAGGCCGGCAGAGCCAACAGCCCAGTGGCGAGCAGATGGCTCACGCGCACGCCGCCGACGAACAACATGAAATAAAGCAGCATCGTCAGAATCAGCGCCGTGCCGAAATCGGGCTCGAGCAGGAGCAGCCCGGCGAAGGCGCCGCTGACGATCAAGTGCGGCACGATGCCAACCGAAAAGCTGCGAATCAACTCTTCTTTCTTTGCTAGCGAGTGGGCCAAATAGACGACCATGGAGAGCTTGGCGAGCTCGGAAGGTTGGAACGCAAAGCCGGGAAACATGATCCAGCGGCGCGCGCCGCCACGGCTCACGCCGATGCCGGGAATCAGTACCATGACAAGAAGAATGAAGCTGATCGCCAATAGGGGATAAGCGAACCGGCGATAGAGCGCCGATGGCGCCAATGAGCAGCCGACCAGCGCGATGGCGCCGGCGCCCATGGCGATCAGTTGTTTGCGAAAGAAGTAAGTGCCGTCGCCATAGCGTTCCTGCGAATGCAGATAGCTGGTGCTCAGAACCATGGTCACGCCAAGCGCCAATAGGCCGGCCACCGCGAGCAGCATCCACTTATCAACCGCCAAACCGTCCCTCATAATCGTTGCACAAGAGCTTTGAAAACCCTGCCGCGCTCAGCGTAGTCGCGAAACTGATCGAAGCTCGAGCAGGCCGGCGAGAGCAAAACCACATCTCCGGCACGGGCCTGGGCCGCGGCGTCGTGAACGGCCGCCTGAATGTCGTCGACCATGACGGTCTCGGTCAATGATCCCAGAGCACGCGCGATGATTTCTTTGGCTGCACCGAACAGGATTAATCGGCGAACTTTTTGTTTGACCCCGTCAGCCAAGGGAGCGTAATCCCCGCCCTTGTCAACGCCCCCCGCGACCAAGATCACCGGCGCGCTAAAGCTCGCCAGCGATTTCACGACGGCGCCGACGTTGGTTCCTTTGGAGTCGTTGTAGTAGCGCACCCCGTCCTTTTCGCGCACGAATTCGAGCCGGTGTTCGAGCCCGGGGAAGCTTTCCAAAATTTGTTGAATCACCGGAGCGCCGACCCTGGCGCATTTTGCCGCCGCCACCGCCGCCATCATGTTTTCCCGATTGTGGACGCCCTGCAGGCGCGCGCTCGCAAGCGAAAATCGTTCTTCGCTCGCGCCGTCGCGCCAAACCAACGTATTCCCGATCATGAAAACGCCGGTCGGTACTTCCGCCAAGCCGAACGAGATGACGCGCGCTTTGATTTTCTCGCGCACCGCCCAGACCAGCGGATCATCGCGGTTGAGGATCGCCGTATCGGCGCCGCTTTGGCGCTCGAAGAGGCGCTCCTTCACCGCGCGATAATCATCGAAGCTGGTGTAGCGGTCCAAATGATCTTCGCTGACATTGAGCAAAATGGCGATGCGCGGACAAAATCGATCAATCCACTCCAACTGAAAGCTGCTGATCTCAACCACGGCCCAATCCCATTGCCCGTCTAGCGCGCCGACGAGGGGCGCGCCCAGATTGCCACCGAGAAATACGGTTTGGTCGCTCGCTTCGATCATTTTGCCGATCAACGTGGTCGTCGTGCTCTTGCCGTTGGTTCCGGTAATCGCCACCAGGGGCGCGCTCAAGAAGCGATAGGCGAGCTCAATTTCGCTGAGCACCGGAATTTTTCGAGCGACCGCCTGTTGCAATAAGGCATGCTCCCGCGGCACGCCCGGGCTCGGAACCACGCAATCGATATCGTCGAGGCATCCATACTCTGCGGCTCCCAATCGGTAGCCGATATCGAGTCCGGCAAGCGTGGCGACCTCGGGTACGAGCTCTTCGGCCGGGCGTCGATCGCTAACCCACACCTTGGCACCTCGTCGCGCGAGAAAGCGCGCGCACTCGGTGCCGGTGCGCGCCAGCCCGATCACCAAAAAATTCTTGCCAGCCAGCTCCATCGACCATTGCCAGCTTCATCTGAGCTTCAAGGTGCTCAGACCGATGACCGCGCAAATAAAAGAAATAATCCAGAAACGCACGATGATTTGCGGCTCCTTCCAGCCCTTGAGCTCATAGTGGTGATGAATTGGCGCCATGAGAAAAACCCGCTTGCGCCGCACTTTGTAAGAGATCACCTGGAAAATGACCGATAGGGCTTCCATGACAAACACACCGCCGACGATGATCAAAAGAATTTCATTCTTGGTCATCACCGCGACCACGCCGAGCGCCGCGCCCAAAGAAAGCGAACCGACATCGCCCATGAACATCTGCGCCGGGTAGGCGTTGTACCAAAGAAATCCCAGTCCTGCGGCCACCACCGCCGCGCAAAATACGCTGAGCTCGCCGACCCCCGCGACGTACGGGATCTGCAGGTATTCGGCCAGCTTCAAATGACCGGTGACATAAGCAATCACCGCGTAAGTGCCGGCGGCGATCATGACCGGTCCGATCGCCAGGCCATCCAAACCGTCCGTCAAGTTAACGGCATTCGAGGTGCAGACGATAACCAGCATGGCGAACGGCACGTAAAAAAGACCGAGGTCAAAGCGGAACGTCTTGACAAAGGGGACAGCGATCTCGGTGCTGAAACGAGGCAGCAAGTAGAGCGCAAGAGCGACGATCAACGCGACGAGAAATTGACCATAGAGCTTGCCGCGAGGCGAAAGTCCTTTGCTGTTCTTGCGGGTTAGCTTCAGGTAATCGTCGGTGAAACCGACGATGCCAGTACCAACCGTCGCGAGCAACGCGAGCAAAACATAGCGATTGGCGATGTCGGCCATCATCAGCGTCGACAGCAAGAGCGCCAAGATGATCAAAGCACCACCCATGGTCGGAGTTCCGGCCTTGGTTGCGTGGGCCGCGGGGCCGTCTTCGCGGATCTGTTGGCCGATCTGTTTTTGCGTCATCTTGCGGATCAGCCATGGGCCGAGAAGAAAAGAGATCAGAAGGGCGAGCAGTGCGGCCATCGCGGCGCGAAACGTGATATAGCGAAAGACATTGAAGCCAGAATAAGTCGCCGAAAGCGGAAACGACAGGTAGTAAAGCAAGTTCAAACCCTTAAGCCTTTCCACGCTTGAACGCTTCAAGAACCTTTTCCATCTTCATGCCGCGTGAGCCCTTGAAAAGCAGCCAGTCACCAGGCTTGACGACTGTGCGCAGCTGGGCGGCAAGATCGGCGTGATCCCGGCCGACGGTAATTTGCTCTGCCCGCATGCCGCGTTGCCGGGCACCCCTGCGCACTCCGGCCGCTTGAGAGCCGAGCAGATAAATTCGATCGAGCCCCACCGCCGCCGCGGCATGACCGAGCGAGCGATGTTCCTTGGCACTATGGCGGCCGAGCTCGAACATGTCGCCGAGCACCGCGATGCGCCGTCCACGGCATTGTACTTCCGCGAGCGTTCGCAACGCCGCTTTCATTGATGCGGGGTTGGCGTTGTAGGCGTCATTGATGATCCCGGCGCCGTGCCATTCCTCGATCTGCATGCGCATCGAGAAGGGCTTGGCCTTTTCGAGCCCGCGGCGAACTGCCCCTAGATCGATGCCGGCGCCCAGGGCCAGCGCCGCTGCACCCAAGGCGTTGGAGATATTATGCTCGCCGAGATAGTTAAGATGAACCCGACAGCGCGCGCCGCCGGCTTGTAAAGTAAATTGCGTACCGCGCGCGCCCTGCGTCCGCACCGAGCGAGCGCGCACCCACCCGCGCTTACCGTAAGTGATTTTTTCCCCGGTAAACCTCACAGCGATTTGCTTGACCCGCGGATCGTCGAGGTTGACCGCGATCGTGCCAGTGGCGCGAACGTTCTGATAGAGCGCGCCCTTTTCCCGCGCCACCCCCGCTAAGCTATTCAGACCCTCAAGGTGCGCCGCGGCTACCGAAGTAACGATACCGCCGTCCGGGTCGGCGATCTCGGCCAGACGCTGGATCTCGCCCGGACGGTTGGTGCCGAGCTCAACGACCGCGAGTCTGTGTTTTTTTCGTAAGCGCAACAGCGTCAACGGCAGCCCGACAAGATTATTGAAGTTGGCTTCGGTCTTCAAAACCCGGCCGCGCAACTTTACGCCGGCGAGCGAGCCCTCTTCGGCGATCGCCGCGACCATCTCCTTCGTCGTGGTCTTGCCGTTGGAACCGGTAATGGCCAATACCGTAGGGCCGATCTGCTCACGTCGATAGTGGGCGAGATCGCCCAAGGCGCGCAGTGTGTCGTTCACCTTAATGACGGCAGCTTCGCCGCATCTCGATCGCGGCACTGCGCGGTCGACGATCACGCAAGCCGCGCCTCGCCGCACCGCATCCGGGACAAATCGGTGTCCGTCGTGGCGCTCACCTTTCAACGCAACGAAAACCGAACCGCTCCTAGCCTTGGTCGAATCGGTCACGACTTCTCCGAACCGGGTCCTCGTTCCTTCTCGCACAACTTTACCGCCCGCCGCGCCGAGAATTGTTGTTTGGTCCCACCCCATCCCCCGGCCGATTACGTGCTCGCTTCACGCATCAGTGCTTCACGAGCAACTTCGCGATCGTCAAAATGAATCTTGTTCACGCCCAAAATCTGATAATCCTCGTGTCCTTTGCCGGCGATCAAGATCAGATCTCCGGCGATCGCCATGTCGATCGCCAGCTCGATCGCCTTTCGGCGATCGAGCTCAATGACGTAGCGGCGATCAGAGCTGCTTTTTCGAACCTGGCAGCTGAGACCGGCGCCATCCACTATTTTCAACATGAACTTTCTGACGCCTTCTTCTACGTCTTTGACGATCGCCGCGGGATCTTCAGTGCGCGGGTTATCGGATGTCAGCACAACTCGGTCGCTCAGTCGCGCGGCAATTTCGCCCATCAAGGGCCGTTTGCCGCGGTCACGATCGCCGCCGCAGCCAAAGACAGTGATGAGCTTGCCTCGGGTCAACAATCGCACCGCGCCGAGCACCTTTTCCAGCGCGTCCGGTGAATGCGCGTAGTCCACCAAAATCGTCAAGCCGCGATCATTGGCAATTTTTTCCAGTCGCCCGGGAACCGATTCAAGCTGTCCGATGCCCCGGACCAGCGCGTCGGCGCCGATTCCGAGCGCCCGCGCAACCCCGATCGCGCCCAGAATATTTTGCAGATTCGCAGTCCCGATCAGTGCGGACTGGAACCGGATAATTTGCTCTTTCGCTTGAACGGTGCCGCGCAGACCGCGGACATCATTCTCGATGTCGACCGGATGGACGTCCCACTGCCGCTCCTCCCCATAGCTCCAAATTTTTACGTCAGAGGAACGGAGCTTTTCGATCAACTCTCGGCCGTGCGGGTCGCCGCCGTAGATCACCGCCGCCTTGCGCAGCTTGGGACTGATTTTCAGGTAATCTGTAAAAAGCTTCGACTTAGCCAAAAAATATTCATCGATATCGCGGTGGTAATCGAGATGATCCCGCGACAGGTTAGTGAAAACGCCGACGTCAAATTCGAGACCCCGCACCCGTTGTTGGGTGAGAGCATGAGAGGAGACTTCCATGGCAACCGCTTTGACGCCGTGCCGCACCATTCGAGCTAACATTTCCTCCAAATCGAGCGATTCCGGCGTGGTATGATGCGACGGGGTTTCATACCCGGGGTAACGATAGTTAATCGTTCCGATGACGCCGGGCGTCAGCCCGGCAGCCGCCAGGACCGATTCGATCAGATACGTCAAAGTCGTCTTACCGTTCGTGCCGGTTACCCCGACCAGCCGGAGATGTTGACTCGGTCGCCCGTAGAAGTGCGCCGCCCACAAACCAAGCGTCCGGTGAACATCTTTCACCTGCACCGACGCGGGGGCCTTTGGCCAATGACCTTCGTGCGAGAAAACCACCGCCGCGGCGCCGCGCCGCACGGCTTCGGCGATAAAGTCGTGGCCGTCGGCTTTTGCTCCGGGCACGGCAAAAAAAACTTGGCCTGCTGTGACTTTTCTCGAATCGTAGGCGAGCCCTCGCACTTCTTGCTCGAGATTGCCTTCGCTTCGCTCCACTTCATCGAGCAAGACAAATTCTTTGATGCGCATTGCGCTAACCTTGCAAGCTCAACACCAGGCCGGCGTCTTCGCTCCAGCGGTCGCCGGGAGCGGGAGCCTGTTTGATTACATAGCCATTGCCCTGGAGCCGGATCTTTACCTTCAATATGCGCGCCTTCTCCACCGCTTCGCGCAGACTCAAGCCGACAAAGTTCGGGGCCGCTTCAGCGCTGCCGTTCGCCGACTCGGGGTCGGTTCGTTTGGCAACGACTTGGCGCAGCGGCGGTTCCGGCTGGCGCGGCGTGGCAGGAATCGGCATTAAGTTTTGTGGAGCGACCGCGAGATGGCGCAAGGCGCCTTGCGCCACGTTACGAAACACCGGGGCCGCGACGACACCGCCGTAGACATTCACTTCCGGCTCATCGATGAGCACCAGTGCGACTAAACGCGGTTTATTCGCCGGCACGAATCCCACGAAAGACGCAACCCGTTTTTTTGCCGCATAGCCGCCGTTGAGCGGGTCAGCCTTCTGCGCGGTGCCGGTTTTCCCCGCAACCTTGAAGCCCTCGATGTACGCCATCGTCCCGGTCCCGCCCTCCGTGGTCACGTCCTGCAACATGGCCGACAGCTGCGTTGCGGTTTTTTCCGAGATCACCCGGCGCACCACATGAGGTTGATTTTGTACTAATACCTCGCCTTTGGCGCCAACCACGCGGCGCATGACATAGGGACGCATGAGAAAACCGCCGTTGGCGATGGCCGCGTAAGCCATCGCCAACTGGAGCGGTGTGGTCGCGATGCCCTGGCCGAAAGCGTGAGTCGCTAGGTCAACGGCCGCCCAGTGCTCGGGTCTGCGCACCAGACCGGCCACTTCGCCCGGCACGTCGATGCCAGTCGGCTCGCCGAAGCCGAACTTTTCGATGTACTTGAAGAAACGCTCCTTCTTGAGCTTCTGTGCCACTTTTGTGAAGCCGATATTGCTCGACACCTGAAGGATCTTTGCAAATGATAACCAACCGTGCGGGTGAGTGTCGTGAATGATCTTGCCGGCGTATGAATATTTTCCCATTTCACAATAAAAGAGATCTTCCTTGCCGACAACGCCCTCTTCTAAGGCGGCCGCCGCAAGAATTGTTTTGAAGGTCGAGCCCGGCTCAAAACTGTCTGTGACGGCACGGTTGCGCCTCTGTTCAGGCGAATGCTTGCTATAATGATTCGGGTCGAACGATGGATAGTTCGCCAGCGCGAGCACTTCGCCAGTAAAGGGCTCAACGACGATCACCACGCCGGCCTTGGCGCGGTACTTGGAGATCGCGCCTTCCAGCTCCTTTTCGGCCATATGTTGAATCGACGTGTCGACGGTCAGGTGAACGTCGCTGCCGGGCGGCATGTGCAGCCCTTCGACACCCTGAATCAGCACGCGGCGGCCGAGGGCGTCCCGTTCGGCGACCGAGGAGCCGCTTTCACCGCGGATATGATCGTTGTACTTTAGCTCCAAGCCTTCCAGACCTTCGGAGTCGAGCCCAACAAAGCCGATGAGCTGCCCCGCGAGGTGACCCTGAGGATAGTGACGGTTGGGCTCGTAGAACATGCCGATGCCGTCAGCGTTCAAAGCTTGGATCTTTTCCGCTTCTGCTGAAGATAGTTGCCGTTTCACCCAGACAAAGGACTTTTTCCCGGTAAGTTTTTCTTTGACTTCGGTTGCGCGCAGCTTGAGTATTTGCGCCAAACGATGGCTCAACTTATCGACATCCTCAATTCGCCGGGGGCGCGCGTACACCGATTGCGATTCCATGCTCAAGGCCAACGGTTCACCGCTCCGGTCGAACAAGGCGCCGCGCTTGGGAAGCACGATCCATTCCTTCAGGTGCTGGCGTTGCCCGAGCCGCATGAGCTTGTCGCCCTGTAGCACTTGCAGTTGAATGGCGCGCCCCGCGATGAGCAAAACCAAAGCCGTGAACAAAATCTTGGCGATCCCGAGTCGGTGTTGACTGCGCCGCGGCGGTCGTCTCATGGCAGAACAATAACCTGGCCTTTCTCCGGCGCTCTGAGGCCTAACCGTTGCCGGGCCAGCGACTCCAGCCGTTCCGGCGATGTGAGCGTAGCCCACTCGATTTTCAATTCGCGATTTTCCTGCTCTAGCCGGCTGTGCAGTTTGCTCGTGGTTGAAAGCACATACCCGAGATGAACGACCTGCAAGCGTAACCACACGTGGATCAGCACGAGCGCAATCAAGCCGGCTATCAAAATGGTCATCGACAAGATGTGCGGGGATTGCGCCGCGCCCGGGCGCCGCGCCGGACTTTCGCGTTTGACTGGGGCTATTTTGCGCGCTTGAGCTCCGGCGTTGGGGGACATGACGTAGTACTTTTAGACTTTCTCCACGACGCGCAGTTTTGCCGAACGGGCGCGCGGGTTGGCGTTGATTTCAGTCGTAGACGGGACCAGCGGTTTTTTGGTTATCAATTTGACTTTCTGGCTCCAGCCGCATTGGCAGCGCAGCACGCGCGGCGGGCAGAGGCACGTCCGACTCCATTTGCGAAACGCCGTCTTCACCATCCGATCTTCGAGCGAGTGGAACGAAATAATCGCGATCCGGCCGCCGGGCCGAAGCAGTTCAAATCCGCTCTCCAAAAAGCGCTCCAGGTGTTGCAGTTCTTGATTAACGGCGATGCGCAGCGCTTGAAAAACCTGTGTCGCCGGATGATGTTGCCGGCGCCCCCTGCCTTTTACTCGCTCAACAATCTTGACAAGTTCTGTCGTCGTCTCGATCGGCCGCTGTTTTCTTTCCGCAACAATCGCTCGCGCGATCCGGCGCGCATTGGACTCCTCGCCGTAGTCGCGCAAAATCCGCTCCAGCTCATCGCCGGGTAAAGAATTGACCATCTTTTGTGCGTCCAAGAGTTGGGTTCGATCCATCCGCATGTCGAGCCTGGCTTCTGTGCGGAAGCTGAAACCCCTCTCGGGAGAATCAATCTGATGGGATGAAATCCCCAGATCCAGGACTACGCCGTCAACCGCATCCCAACCGATTTCGGCCAAAATTTGTTTTGCATCGGCGAAGCTCGCTTGGCGCGCAATGAACCGGTGATTGAATCGGCGCATCCGCTGCCGGGCCGCTGCGATCGCTTCGTCGTCCCGATCCAACCCCAGAACCTGCCCATCGGGACTGCTCTTGATGAGAATTGCTTCGGTGTGCCCTCCCGCCCCCAGTGTGCCGTCAAGGTATCGCTTGCCCGACTCCGGATGGAGCGATTCGATCACTTCCGGAAGCAGCACAGGAACGTGCTCGAACACACGTCTCAGTGACTGGTGCCGTCACCCTCCCAGTCGTCATCGAAACTCTCGATCGCGTCTTCGAGCGACGTATAATCTTCAAAGAAGCGATCCATGCCAACGACTTTGAAAATATCGCGAAGGAACGGGCTCATTCCCGCCAACTTGAGATCGCCGTTTAAATTGCGCAGCAGCTTCAATCGCTCGAGAAGAACGCCGATGCTCAAATAGTTAATATGGTCGACCGACTTGAGATTGAGCACCACCTTGATCCGCTCCTTTTCGATCAACGACCCGATCGCCTCCTTGATGCGAATCATCTCACGAAAATCAATATCGCCGGTAACATCGATCACCGAGATATCTTGAATGGGTTTTCGCGCCAGCATTCGTGCTCCTTTCGCCGATACCGCCGCCGGGTCACCAGCGGTTCTATAGGCCCAAGTCCCCGAGGAAATCCGGATCCTGCATCAATTTGTCTTCCGATTCGGTGAAGATTTTCTTCCATGCCTCGCGATCCAACACACGAAACTTTTCGAGCGCCGAAACCAGAACGACATCGCGCTTGAGATCGGCGTACTTTCTCAGCCCGGGGGGAATCAGGATGCGCCCGTGCGTATCGAGACTGCATTCGCATGCCGCCCCAAGGTAATACGTTTGGAATCGGACCATGCGTGGATCGAACTTGGGCTTCTTGCGGATCTCGTCTTCGAGACGGAGCCAGGCATCAATGGGGTAAACGTCTAGGCAACGTTGTCCATCGATGACAAAGTTTGTCATGACGATGCGCTCGTCACCTTTGCCCACCAATACGTCGCGGAATTTTGACGGAACACTTAGCCGACCCTTGTTGTCAAGGGTGTGCTCAAAGCTGCCACGAAACATGGTTTCCAACGGCAACGCACAAATGCGCAGAGATTTTTATCCCACTGTTTCCCACTAAGCGCCACTTATAGCTTGGCCCACCCCACCTGTCAACAAAAATGATTCGAGATTACGCGATATTTTGAACTGGCTTCGGTGATCGATCTATATGTGGGAGACTTTCGACGAGACTTGCACTAGCAGTAGTAAAACTTTATCGGCGTCCACACAGTTTCCAGCTTGAATGGACACCAATCTGCGGAGCCAACTGAGCCAAAATCAAAAAACGTTGGAAACTGACGATTGCGTGAAAAGTGCTGGGTACTAGGGCTAGCGGCACCAATGGTAGCAGTGGGCTAAAGTGGATTGGTAAGCCGGATTCTGTCGCGGCTCGTAACCGGAGCCACAGCGATCATTCATCTTGCCCCTCGATTGCTCGAGAGGTCCAGCGACCGTACCCGAGGGCTACGGGCGGACCACCCAACCCTCCTATTTGGCCTTGCTCCGGGTGGGGTTTACCATGCGTTCGCCATCACTGGCGAACCGGTGAGCTCTTACCTCACCATTTCAACCTTACCGTCCGTACAAATACGGCCGGCGGTATATTTTCTGTGGCACTTTCCCCCGATCACTCGGGGCCGTCGTTAACGGCCACCCTGTCCTTCGGAGTCCGGACTTTCCTCCCTTCGCGCGTTAACACGAAGAGCGATCGCTTGATCCACTTTAGCCCACGAGCTTGCGATGAAGCGCTTGGTCGACGCCTTGGTTGGCCAATCGATCGGCTAGTTTATTCATCTCGCGTCGCACATGAAGGATACGATACGAAGCAAACTGGCGCAACAAATCTACCGCTTGGTCGAAAAGCGCTTTCAATTTCTCATCCTTGACGCGGTACTCGCCGTTTAATTGGCGGACCATCAGCTGTGAATCGCTTTGCACGACGATATGCTTTGGCCCGAGCTCGAGCAGCGCTTTGAGCCCCATCAACAATCCTTCGTACTCAGCGACGTTGTTAGTCGTACGGCCCAGATACCGGCTGAGTTCTTTAACCACCCCGCCCTGCGCATCCAAGATCACCGCGCCGCAACCAGCCTCACCGGGATTTCCGCGTGCTGCGCCGTCGACCATCAGCAGCCATGGCTTGTCTGTTTGAGGCATGAGTGTCGCAGGCACAGCGAATGACGGTGGCCACAGCGAAACCGGGCAGACGCCCGGCAACGCGCTGATGTGCTGCGCTTTCGCCTTAGGCGCAACGCAGAAAAGATTGCCTATCAGGCAGACTTAGCCTGCTGTTCGTCGACCGGTTTGACGAAGAGAATCCGCTGGCAGCTTGGACACAGATGAAGCTTCTCGTTCCTAATGATTTCGTTCCATAACTGCGGCGGAATATTCATGAAGCAGCCTTGGCAGATGCCCGCGGTAACTTCCACCACCGCGGTTCCGCCGCGCCGAGAAAAGATCAGTTCGTAGCGCGAAATCAAGTCGCCGGCGACTTGAGATGCGATACTTTGACGTTGTGCGATAGCTTGGGAAATAGCGGCATCGATGCCGTGAATTTGCTCCTCCAGTTGCTTTTGCTTGCTCTGCCACTCGGTCTGGAGCGCCGACATTTCCGCCTCTTTGGCCGCGATCTCCTCTTTGACGACATCGATCTCTTGCATGATCCGAATCAATTCTTCTTCGAGCTCACTATTGCTCTGTCGCGCCTGATCGATCTCCCGTTGCAAGGCTTGCAGCTCTTTCACGTTCTTGATGCGATTCATGCGCATGCGCTTTTCCATCGCCTTCTTGCCTTCGTCTTGAAAAATACGGTCTTTTTCCAGTCGTAATTTCTCCTTTTCCGAAAAGCCCGCTATCAGCGTATCGATCTCGCTCTTCTTGGCTCGAATCTCCCGTTCTTTACTTTCGATCTCACCGAGCAACCGTTGTTTACGGCCGGTTTGTTCTTTTATCTCGCGGTCGAAAGTCTGCAACGATGCCAGGATTTCAATTTGTGCTTGCAACTTCGCTCCCCCGTAAGCAAAAAAAATGCACCCCCGTGGGTGCACTTCTGTAAAAGGAATACTTCTAATAAACCTACTTTAAGTCGCGATTTATTCACTCCGAAAATAAACCCTTAGTCTTATCTATCGCTAATCCTTGGCGATGTCAAAGGCGAATTCGCCTTCTCAAACCTGCTCTTCGACCAACTCGGCGAAGGTCTTCACAGAGCCGACTTCCCGGGATTCAAGATCTTGTTGGGATCGAGTGCCTGCTTGATTTGCCGCATCACATCAAGCCCGTAGCCGTGCTCCTCGGCCATGAGCGACGCCAATTTTATACCGACCCCATGGGTATATTCCATCGATCCGCCAAACCGCTGGACAAGCCGCAATAGCTCTTCGACCGTTTCTTCCAGCACGAGTTGAGCGTTTGGCACGTAGCCTTCCTCGGCACCGAGCCGCATCGAAAACAGCTCTGGTTGCACCCAAAGACCGCTTTCCTGCAATCGCACGCCGCGCCGCCGACCGATCAACTCGAGCGCGGCACGCCTGAACGGGAGTACCTTCGATGCCGACAACGCAACATGGATCCAATCCCGATAGACACCGTCGCGACCGCGCTCGCGGCGCTGGCGCCGGTGCCGCGCGAAACGCCGCGCGATCTCATGGCGCTCAAGCCAGAATTGCTCCGGTTCTTGTCGGCTTAACTGCTCTCCGCCATGCGTCAAGCAAATCCGCCCGGCCAGCGCTTCTTCCGCCCCAACAACCGCGTCATTCCCCTCGAACACCAGGTAGAGCAACGCCCCTGGATCATGCTCGTCTTCATCATCGCCGAAATCGAGCATCGCGGGGCGCAGCCGCTCTTGAAACATTTGCTGAATCGCCGTGTAACCCTGCTCGAAGGAAGAAAATCGATATCCGCTAAAAAGCCGCGCCGCCGGTTTCGGAAAGATACGCAGCGTCGCCTCGGTAATGATACCGAAACACCCTTCAGCGCCAATCAAAAGCGAGTTAAGGTTCATACCCGCTGAATGCTTGGAGACGGCGCGCGTGCGCAGAATCTCGCCGTTGGCCAGCACCGCCTGTAAGCCCAGAACCTGTTCGCCCATGGAGCCATAGATGCCAGCGCGGTAGCCGACGCTGTTGGTCGAAATCGCGCCGCCGACGGTTGCCACCGGAACCGTCCACGGGTCGTGGCCGAGTATGAACCCCGCCGCGAGCAATTTTGTATCCAACGTTTCCAAGACAACGCCGGATTCAACGCGCGCCGACCGTGCTTGCGGATCGATTTCCAGGATACGGTTCATGGCGCGCAGATCGATGACAATGCACGGACCGATCGACATCGCCCCGCCCATCAGCCCGGAACCGCCACCGAAAGGCACCAGGGGCGTCTTTGTCTGATTGGCAAATTGGACCACACGAAGGACGTCCTCGGTCGAAGCCGGCCGCACGGCGCAAATCGGCGCGCGCACGTTGGGATAACGATGCGGGTGAATGCGCCCCTCGCTCAGTGCATCCCACGATAGCTCATCGAGCAGCGCGGAGTCGGTCGATATGCGCGCGGGATCGATCCAAGTCGACAGTGTTTGAACGATCGTGTTCATGGGATCAACCGGTCGCCACGAGAATAATATCGCAATCGGGCCAAGCGAGGAAGCACGCTACGGACGAGCGCAGATGACAGCCGAGGCCAAACCGATCGGCGCGATTTCGCCGAAGAGCCGCACTCCTGAGTAACCGGCTAATTCAGATCTGTTTGAACCGGCGAAAGCCGCGGGTTAAGGTCGGCTGCGAGACATCATGGTTGCGATCATCCTCGCGCTCTTGGCCTCGTCCACGTTCGCTTTTTCGATGGTCTTCATCAATCGCGGAGTGCTTTCGCTCGATTACTTTCGCGGCCTGCTCGTCAACCTCGGCGTCAATTCGCTATTTCTTTGGATCTACGTTTTGATCTTTGAGGAGAGGATCGATCTTTGGATCCCTGCCAATCTTATTTTTGTCACGGTCGGAGTCTTTGTTCCGGGTGTGGCTCGATACTTTATATTCAAAGGCATGGAGCGGCTCGGCGCGTCGATCTCATCGTGCCTGACCAACGCCACCCCCCTGTTTGCCACCTTCTTTGCGGTGGCGTTTCTTCAAGAGCGCCCAAGTGTGACCAACCTGCTAGGCACGCTGTCGATCGTCGCCGGCATTGTCTCGCTCTCATGGCGCGGCGCGACAAGAACCTGGCGCAGCCGGGACCTGCTGTTTCCTCTGACTGCGGCGCTCTTGTTCGCCGCGCGCGATAACTTGGTGCGGCTCGGCCTGTTTCACATCGATTCGCCGATCGTCGGCGCCGCCATCGCGGCCACCATCTCTTTTCTCACGATGGCGTCGATGTATTGGGGCTTCGAACTGAAAAAACCATTGGGCGCCTCGGCGCCGCGCGGCTTCCGCTGGTTTGCCGCCGCTGGGTTCATGAATTTCTTGTCTTACGCATTCGCCTACAGCGCGCTCAGCATGGAGCGTGTATCGATCGTCTCGCCGTTGATCAACGCGTCGTCGCTCTTTATCCTGCCGCTTTCGGCGCTGTTTCTCAAAGATGTCGAACAGCTGACCACGAGAAAGATCGGCGCCGTGCTCTTGGTCATCGCGGGAGTGTTTCTAATTTCCTGGGAAAAACTCTAGCCGTCGGGGGAAATACCCTCGGAGTTGCGCCAGGTTCAGTGCAGGGTTGGCTTGTCGTCGTCTCGACCGCCCGGGTAAACCTGAAAGCGTCGTTTCAGACGATTGAGCCGGCGGCGATCGAAATAGTCTTTCACGTGATCCCACGGATTGAAGCCGCGCAAATAGATGTAGCCAAAGACCATGCCGCCGAGATGGGCGAGGTGCGCGATGCCGCTTTGCCCTGCGGTCATCGACGAATAAAGCGCAATGGCGCCGATAATCCAAACGAAGTGCTTCATCTTGATTGGAAACAGAAAATAAAAATAAACGATGCGGTTTGGATAGATCAGGCCATAGGCGAGCAAAATACCGTAGACTCCGGCCGAGGCGCCGATGCTCGGGCCGAGTTGATTGGGCACGAACAGCGTATTGAGAATAGCGCCGCCGATCACCGAAATGAAATAATAGCGCAGGAAAAAAGCAGTGCCCCAGCGCCGCTCCAGATCGCAGCCGAACATCCACACCGCGAGCATGTTGAACAGGATATGCAGTAGCCCGCCGTGCAGGAACTGATAGGTAAAGAGCTGCCAGAGATAGAGATCCTGCAACACGCGGGCCGGTACCAACCCGAAATAAAGCGTCAGTCGATAATCCGTTACCGACCCGAGCAGCGTCTGCAGAACGAACACCGCGATGTTGGCGATCAACAGAAACTTGACGCCCGGCGTCATGCCGCCGGGACCGAACATGATTTGGCGAGTTTGGTATTGCACGACAGCCAGTTTAACTGTTCGCCTGCGCCGTTTAAAGAGCAAGCGCGTCTTATCCGCCGAGGTACGCCTGGCGGACGAGATCGTTGCCCGCCAGCTCGCCGGCGGTGCCTTGGAGAATGACGGTGCCGGTCTCCAACACATAGCCACGATGCGAGATGGCCAGCGCCATGGAGGCATTTTGCTCGACCAGCAAAACCGTGACCCCGGCCTTGTTGATCGCGCGGATGTTTTCGAGAATTTGCTCGACGATCTTCGGCGCTAGCCCCATCGATGGCTCATCGAGCAACAACAGCTTGGGCTTGGCCATCAGCGCGCGGCCGATGGCGAGCATTTGCTGCTCGCCGCCGGAGAGCGTGCCTGCGTATTGCTTCTGCCGTTCTTTGAGACGGGGAAACATCTCGCAGACCAACTCCAAATCCGCGCCGAGCTCGGCTTTGGCGCGCCCATAGGCGCCAATCCGTAGATTTTCCTGCACGGTAAAGCGGGGAAAGACCTTTCTGCCTTCCGGCACATGGGCAACGCCCCGGCGAACGATATCATGCGAGTCCACCTTCTCGAGCGCTGCGCCGTCGAGCTCGACCGAACCTCCGCGCGGGCGCAATAAGCCGGACACCGTCCTGAGTGTCGTGGTCTTGCCGGCGCCGTTGGCGCCCAGCAGCGTCACCAGTTCGCCACGCTCGACGGCGAACGATACGCCTCTCAACGCATGAATGGCGCCATAGTAAACGTGCAGGTTGCTAACCTTGAGCATGCTCCGCCCAGGCGCCGTGGCCGAGATACGCTTCGATAACACGTGGATTCTGGCGTACCTCGTCAGGATGGCCCTCGGCGATCTTTTCCCCGTAGTCCAGCACATGGACGCGGTGGGAGATCCCCATGACCACGCGCATGTTATGCTCGATCAAGAGAATCGCCTTGACGTATTTGCCGACAAGATCCCTGAACAATGTCATCAGCGCGCCCGCCTCGCCGCTGCTCATACCCGCGGTCGGCTCGTCGAGCAGCAGTAGCTGCGGCGCCGCCGCCAAAGCGCGGGCGATCTCCAGGCGACGCTGCTCGCCGTAAGACAACTGTTCAGCCCACTCGCCCTGACGCCCCGCGAGTCCCGCGAGCTCGATGAGTTCCATCGCCTTGGAGCGCGCCGCTTTCTCCTGAAGATGAAACTGTCTCGAGCCTAAGAGGATCGTCGGCACGCTCGTGGCAAGCCGCGAATGCATGCCGACAAGGACATTTTCCAAAACCGTCATGTGGCCAAACAGCCGGATATTCTGAAACGTCCGGCTGACACCCGCGGCGGTGATTTTGTCGGGCGTGAGGCCGACCAGCGAACGCTCTTCAAAGACAATCTCACCTTCGTCCGGCCGATAGATACCGGTCAAAATATTGAACAATGTCGTCTTGCCTGCTCCGTTGGGACCGATCAGCGAGGCGATCATGCCGTCATCCAGCTCCAGGCTCACCCGCGCGAGCGCCTGCAAACCGCCGAAATGCTTGGAAACGGCGCGGAGTTCGAGCAGTGCCATGCTATTTTTTTTGCTCCCGGGGCGGCGGCAGCACCCCTTGCGGGCGAAAGATCATCATCAGAATGAGGATCAGACCGAATACCATGCGCTCGTACTTCGCCGGCTCAAACTGCGCCGGGATCTGACTCAAGGGATAGCTGCCGAGAAGCGGGATCGCCAATTCTGCTCCCGACTGGCGCAATCCATTAAGCCAAAGCGACAAGCCTTTGAGGAGCTGTAGGTTGAGAATGGTTACTCCGGTGGCGCCGAGAATCGCGCCGGGAATCGAGCCCATGCCGCCGAGAATCACCATCGCCAAAACGCCAATGGACTCCATGAAAGTGAAGCTCTCCGGATTGATAAACACCTGCTTGGCGGCAAACAAGACCCCGACGGCGGAAGCGAACGATGCACCGACGGCGAAGCCAAGCAGTTTCATGCGTACTACCGGTACGCCCATCGCGGCAGCGGCGACTTCGTCTTCACGGATCGCCTTCCAAGCGCGTCCTACACGCGAGTTTTCCAGCCGACGCGTCACCACGATAATCACGGCGACCGTGATGAGAATGAGAAAATAAAAATAGAGGGGGTAAAGCCTCGCCTCGGAGGCATCCAAACCGGCGAATTCGAGCAGCGGTTGAAAAAACAGCGGCGGCTTGCTGATGGGGGTAATGCCCCGCGGCCCGTTGGTCAGGTTCACCGGCTTATCAAGGTTGTTGACCAGTGCACGCACCACTTCGGCAAACCCGAGCGTGACGATGGCAAGATAATCGCCGCGCAGGCGCAGAACCGGCAAGCCCAAGAGAACTCCGGTCAGCGCGCCGACCGCAACGCTCATAAGCAGAAACACAAAAAACCAATTGGACGACAGTGGAAACCAACCGCCCGAGATGAACTGATTGGCTTGCGGCGAGCCGAAAATCGCCCACAGATAAGCACCGATCGCATAGAAGGCAACAAAACCGAGATTGAGCAGACCGACGAAACCGACGACGATGTTTAGTCCCAGGGCGAGGGCGACGAAGATGCCGATCTGAATAGCGACTTCGAGATAATACCCATTGAACCAACCCAAGGCCGGCATCAGCACCAACAGCAGCAGAGCGCCCACATAGAGCTTGAATTTTTGCGGCGCGTCGAGGTAGTAGAGCAACAACAGCGAAGCTTCGACCGCCAGGAACGCAAGGACCGATTGCGGAAAGAAGAACGCGAGCGAGCAACTGCCGACAATGTAAGCGCACAAGCCGAGCGCTGCCAGACTGCGGCTCACGCTTTGCTCTCCCGCACCGTCTCGCCGAGCAGTCCCCTGGGTCGAAAGATCAGGATGAGAATCAAAACTAAAAAGGCAACTACGTCCTTGTACTCGGCGCCGAATGCGCCGTCGGTGATCAGGGAAAGATAGGAGGCAGCGAACGCCTCCAACAAGCCGAGCAGCATTCCGCCTAACATCGCACCAGGGATATTTCCGATGCCGCCGAGAACCGCGGCGGTAAATGCCTTCAAGCCGGGAATAAAACCGCTGTACGGATTGACCAGGCTGTAGTGGATGCCGAAAAGGACGCCCGCCAGGCCGCCAAGCGCGCCGCCGACAAAGAACGTAAGCGCGATCACTCGCTTGACCGGCACGCCCATCAACGAAGCGGTATCGGGATCTTGCGCAACCGCCCGGATCGCCATGCCCATTCTAGTTTGGTTGACAAAAAAATGCAGACCCGCCAGAGTCAGCAGCGCAGTGACAATCACCAGCATCGACTTCACTGGAATCACCAAGGCGGCGGTCAGCGGCACGATCTCGTCAAGCAGCGGTAGGCTCGGGTAGCTTAAATAGAACGTGTTGCGCCACAAGCTTTCAAACAGTCGCAAGCCATCTTGTACGAAAAACGAAGCGCCGATGGCGGAGATCAGTGCGACTAGGCGGGGACCGCCGAGCAGCGGGCGGTAGGCAATCCGTTCCAGCGCCATGGCGGCAAATCCGCTGATAACCATGCCGGCCGTGATGACCAGCAGGAGCACCGCCGCCGGGTGAAGCGTAGTGAGAAAGCCGGCGCTCTGCAAAAGCAGCATGACTTCGACGCCGACAAAAGCGCCCAGCACGAAGATTTCGCTATGGGCAAAGTTGATGAACTCCAATACGCCGTAGACCATCGTGTAGCCGAGAGCGATCAGCGCGTACATGAAACCCAGAACGATGCCGTCCAGAAGAACCTGTGGAAGGATATCCAGTGCGATTTCCAATGCGATGTAAGCCCTTCAAGGTTGGCTATGCTAACAAATCGTCGCTCCTATAGCCACAGTTTTATCCGGTTGGTTGTGAGGGATCGCGCCAAATCCGCGCTCAGACTGACAGTCACGCTGATGCTCGATTTGGCGAACTCGCGACGGCAACAGTCAGCGGGAGGTGAAAAGCTTGAGATCGCAGTGCGCGGCAATGGCGATGTTTACTTGGAAACAACTACCGATCGAGTATAATGCGCCGTTCGAAGAGCGGATTCATGCCGGACGCAGCAGCATCGTCTTTGCGGTCGATGACGAAAATGGTGCGAATCGCGCTCGGGTCGGTCGCTCTCCTGCTTGGCATAATCGTGATCGTACTCCATTCTGTCGATTTGGGACGATTCAAACAAAGCTATCTGCCAAGCGTCGAAGCTGCGTTCAACCGGCGCCTGGACGTCGGCGAGGTGAGGCTCAGCCTGGTTCCGACGCCGGCGATCCGCTTGTCAGATCTGAAAGTTTTTGACAGTCCGGATGAAGCTCAAACCGCGCTTTTCTCGGCAACGCAGGTCGAAATGCGGCTCCGATCCTGGCCGTTGCTCAAAGGCCGCTTCGAAGTTTCCGCGCTGGTGCTCGACAAGCCGGTTCTCAATTTTTTTAAACAACCTCACGGAACGTTCAACCATTCCGATATCGTACACAACGAGATCGCAGCGGGCGGCCGTCGCGGCGTCAAGAAGCCCGATGGGGCCACGATTGCAGACTCGGCTTCGGTGCCGCTCTTGATTCCCGGCAACCTGAGCATCCGCGATGGTCAGTTCAATCTAATCGCAAAGGGGCAAGCGCCGATCAACATCAACGGAATCAATCTTTCCATTGGTGAATTTTCCAGCGCGGCGCCGTTTCCGTTTCGCGCTTCGTTAAACTACCCCGGGCTAAAAACGATCGCTTTGGAAGGCGAACTTGACTACCAGGAGGCGAAAGGTCGCGTCGAACTCAAAAATAACCGCCTCACGATCAACCAGCTAAACCTGCCGGTACGGGCTTACCTAAGCAATCTCGCCGCTACACCACAGCTCCAACTGGATCTAAACACGCACAATGTGGACGCTAAGTCGATCTTTGAAATTCTGGCCGTCTTTGGTTTGTCACCAGGTGATGTGGAAATCGCCGGTCCAATGGATCTATTCTTGAACATCTCCGGTCCCTCCAACGCCCTGATCACTCGGGTTCGCGGCTTGTTTAAAGATCTGCAAGTTCATGGCAAGCACGTCATGAAGGGTCGCTTGAGCGGCGAAGTTTCCGTTCGTCTGCCGATCGGCAGTGGCGCGATCGTCCAGCGCTTACAAGGCAGCGGCAAGCTTATGTCCACGGGCAAGCTCACCAATGCCGATTTGATCAAAAGGATCGAGCGGGTGACCGGCATGATCGGTCTTTCGAAAGACGAACGGCGCGAAGCCACGACTTTTCAAACAATGGAGGCCGATTTTAAACTCGCTCATGGCTATGCTGAGTTTACCCGGCTTTATCTGGTTAATAAGCAAATGGAGGTGAGCGGTGTAGGCACGATGACGCTCGAACAACCGACCTTCGACATGGCAATCAGCACGACACTTTCGCCCCAAGTCTCAGCTCGCGCCGGGCGCGGCCGGATGACGAGCTATTTCAAAGACAAGCGGGGGCGCATCGTCGTGCCACTTAAAGTTCGCGGGCCGCTGGAAAAGCCTTCCGTGGATCTAGACACCGGCAGGATCGCTCAGAGCGGCTTGCCGCAGAACGCCGAAAAAGGATTCAACTTGCTCTTTAGACGCCTCCTCCGCTAGCTAACGGCGCCCTTCCGGTGGGCTCAATCGACGAAACAGGGCTTCGAGATTATTACCCTCCAGAACCTTCGCGGCGGCCTGATCAAGATCGAGCAAGACTTCATTGATAACGCTCTCCTCTCTGCCTGCCGCGCGCTGGACCTTGGAGCTTCTCCCGGAATTTCGTACACAATCGATAATCTCCTTGATGCCGATCGTTTGCGGGTCACGCGCTAGAACGTAAGTGTCTTCTTCGGTCAACGGCAAAACCAGCTTGAGGTCGGCAAACATACCCATGAATTCTTTGACGACGCCGGCCGGAAGACGCAACTGCGCTGCGATTTCCGCGACGTTCAAGGGATCGCGCCCTTGGTAAAAATTTCTGCCGATCAGCAGCATCATATGCAGCGCCAGTTTCTCGCGACCCGCCGGAGTCTGAGCTAGCAGCTCACGATTGCCGAGAAAATAGTGAATGTGCTGATGCGCGTAAGCTACTTGGGCGCCGAGCAGCACGATGACCCAGCCGATATGGAGCCACAACAGAAACAACAGAAGAATGGCGAAACTCGAGTAGACCACATAGTAGCGGGTTGACGACGCGACGAACACGGCGAACCCCCACCCCACGGTTTGCCACAGGACAGCCGCAACCAGACCACCGACGAGAGCCGAGCGGAGCGCCACGCGCGTATTCGGGATAAACAGGTAGACAAAAGTAAAAGCACCCCAGAGGGTTAGATACGGCAGCAAGCGCAGCAGAAACAAAATCACTGCGCCGAGCGCTTGGAACGACAACAAGAATTGAACGATGGCGTTGTTCTGCAGTGTTGCTGTGATCGTCACTGCGGCGAACACCAACACCGGTCCGACCAGGATCGCGCTCAGGTAGTCGCTAAAGCGCCGCGCTAGCTTGCGCGGCGACTTGACGCGCCAGATATGATTGAACGCTTCTTCGATGGTGCCCATCAAAGACAACACGGTAACGAACAGCGTCACCAAGCCGACGCTGCCGAGCGCACCGGCGCTCATTTTGTTGACGAAACCGATCAGCAGAGCCGTAATCTCCGCGCCTTTTTCGCCGAGCGGCGCCAGCGCCTCGGCGAGCGCCGGCTCCATTCGGTTGTGCACTCCGAAAGCCTTGAGCAAGGAGAAGATGACCGCCAAGAGGGGCGCCAGCGACAGCAGCGTTTTGAAAGCCAAAGCCATCGCCTGGAGCTTCACCAGGTTTTGCATGAAATCCCGGGCGACCATGACGGCGATCTTGAGACTGGAATGAAGCAGCCGCCTAAAGCGCGTGAGCTCCGTCAGTTCGTCATCAAGAAATTCAACGAAGAGTTTGCTCTTCATCGATTGCAGCGATGGCTTTCGTTCTCTTGCGGACGGACTCATGGCGATTTCAATAGCGTTGGGGCCCGACAACGAGTGTTGCCGAGTTTACCAGCTTTGCCGCACGGCAACAAAGCAATTATCAGCGCGCCAACGCGATCGCCAGGATCTCTTCAAGGATTATGCGAGTTGAGCCGTCTTGCCGCAGTTGGGGCAGGCGCGCCATTCAGCATTGATGGCGTAACCGCACTTCGAACAACGACGGCGAGGAATAAATCGCGTTCTCTGCTCTTCTAGATTGGGCCCCTCTGCCCAGTAGACGCCCGTGAATAAGCTTGTTTTACAATTTGCCGAGACTTTGGCGCCCGAACGATCGGTATAGACTACCGAGTAGTGGCGCTCGTTTTTCTCGAAGAACCAGCCGCGGCCGAATGGATTCCAGCGGATCGAGATCAGCCGACCGCCCTTCGATTGAATTGCATCCTTGATTCGCGCTTTATCGACGAAGTGGAAAACAACCCGGATGGCAATCGCTGCGCCAAGAGCCAGAAGACAAATTTCCCAACGATCCATGGACGACAAAAGAATCGCCCGCTATTGTCGCCCACTCTTGCTGAGAGCGCAAATCAATAAGACATCAATGCAATGCTTGTGTCAGACGCGGAACATTCTCGCCGCCTGCCGCGCCGCTAATTTATCATGAACCGCCGCGGAACGCCGGCAGTCCCTCAAGTGGGATGTTTCCATCGTGTATGAAAATCTATGCTTGGATAGCCTCGGCACGCACTCAATTGTTCTCGACCGGACATACGTGATAAGCGTTCGAGATCAACCGCCTTTGCCCGCGTGCTCTTCGCACTCCGTCCGGCCCTTCTGAAAGCTCGCTAACTCTGCTGAATTCCGTAGCGCCGCGCAAAGAAATAATAAGCGACCGCAATGGAAACCAAGATTCCGGTCCAGAGGACACCGAAGGCGGCGAGCTCACCCACCTGGGCATTTTCCCACAGCTCGAAAATCGCCACCGACACGACTGGGGTTTGCGGGCTCACCAGCAACACCGACATGGAGAGCTCCTTGGCCGACAAAAGAAAAATAAAAACCCAGCCGCCGAGAAAGGACGGCGTGATGAGCGGCAGAATGATACGCCGCATGCAATTTGACCAGGATGCGCCGGCGGTATACGCCGCCTCCTCCAATTCTTTGTGCAGCTGTAACAATCCGGAATGGGTATAGCGAATCCCGTAGGGAATATACCGTGTGACGAAGGCGATAAGCAGAATCCACAGGGTGCCGTACACCGGTATCGGCACAAATAAGTAAAAACGCAGGATCGCCAGCCCCATGACGATGCCGGGAAACAGCAGCGGCAGCGTCGTCAATAGATCGAGCAGCCAACGGCCGCGCATTCGGGTGCGTACCAAAAGCCAGGAGGCGACCAAGGTCAGCACCATGACCGCACTGGCGCTGCCGAGTCCCAGCAGAATACTATTTTTGATCGAGTCGGTAATTTTGGGAAAGTCCAGAGCCGTCACGTAGTTTTTCAAGGTGAATCTGGCGATTCCCTCGAGCGATGGCTGGATGTAAAAAGGCAAAAGCGAGGCCCACAGGATGATCAGAAACGGCAACACGAGCAGCACTGCAGCATAGATCACCAGGACTGACGCGGCCAGAAAGCGCCAGCGGCCGAGACGAAAAATGGTCGGCCGATAACCCTTCCCGGTGACGGTTTGAAATCGCTCGCCTTCCCGCGTGATCCTAAAATAACCATAGAGCGTCCCGGCCACAACCAACATGAGCAGCACGGAAAACGCTCCGGCGCTGCCGTATTGCGGCGGGAGTTTTTGCGCATCGATGTAAATCGACGTGGTGAGCACGCGGACATCGCCGGGCAGCCCCACAAGCGCAGGAATTTCAAAAGACTCGAAGGAGCGGATGAAAATGAGCAGCAGCACGGAGAAAAATGCCGGCAGCATCAAGCGCAAAGAAACTCGCCGCAACGTTTGCCACAGCCGTGCGCCGCACGCCGCCGAGGCCTCTTCAAGTGAGGGGTCCATCGAGCGGAACGCCGCCGCCAACATCAAAAATACGAACGGCGACCAGAGCAGCGACTCGATAAAAATCATGCCGAATAGCGAATAAACATTGATGACCGGTCCAGCCTGATTGAATATTGCCTTCAGCCAATGGTTGACGGGGCCGGCCTTGCCCAACAGCAACAGCCAGCCGATCGTGTACAAGATAAACGGTGTGCCGAACGAAGCGAACGCCGTAAAGTAACCCAAGCCGCGCAGCGGGGCATCCGTGCGCGTGACGATCCACGCGATCACGCCGCCGAGCAGGGTCGCCAACAGCGCGCTACCGATGGAGAAATAGACGCTGTTGAGAAACGGGCCGAGAACCCGCAGTTGGCTCATGAGATTTTTGTAATATTGAAAAGTGAACTGATCGATCTCGCCGGTCAGTTTGGTCGTAAACAGGCTGGTTTGGATGACAGAATAGAGCGGCGGCAACACCAGATAGGACGTTACCAGCGATACCGCGATCATCATGCCCGCGGGGAAATCAAAATGGCGTGAGGCTCCCAGACCGAATAAGTGGCGCGTCGGGCGCGCCGCACCCGCGCAATTGTAAGCCTCGGTGGATGTTTGTTTGGCCACGGCGCTCTGCCGCTGTCATTTCACGAAGACGTTATCGAAATACTCCACCCACCCATTGCCTTCATCGTACTGCGCGTCGGGATTGATATAATAGGCTCGCGTGAATCGCCCACCGCCCGGTTTCAGATCGACCTGCTTGGCGGGCACCTTGGGATGCGATGGCAAATAGTTCGACTGCTGAAAAACCTTCTGCCCCCTCTGGGACATCACAAAATCTAGAAAAAGCATCGCCGTGTGTGGATGCGCCGCGTTCTTCGCCAGCGCCACCGTCTGAATCGTTGCGGTCACCGGCTCATGCGGCTGCCAATCGACGGGAGCGCCCGCCGATTGGCTGATGAATGCATGATGATTAAATATATGCAGCGCCAATGGATACTCACCGGCAATGGCCAAATCCAGCACCTGTCGGTTGCTCGCAGTGGTCTTGGCAATAGCTTGTGTTTTTAATTTTTGCAGGTACGCCTTACCCGCTTCCGCTCCCATGGTGTTGAGAATCTTACCGATGAAAATCGGCGCGCCGGAACCGCGACTGGTCGACCAAATCATCTGGCCCTTCCAGCGCGGGTTCAGCAGGTCTTCGTAGGTTTTCGGCACTTCGTTGGGTTTGATCATTTTTGTGTTATAGCCGGTGGCGAAAAAATAGAGATTGGTCGTGCCCCAGAATCCCTGCGGGTCTTTGAGCTCGGCGGGATACTCGGCGAGCATCGGTGAATAGAAACGCTGCAAGTAGCCGGCGCGCTGTACCATCGTCGGCGACACCGTGCCGTCGACAATGTCGACGTCATACCGCTTCGCCTGGTACTCGGCGAGCATTTTCTGGACGATCCGCTCCGAGTTACCGCGGAAAAACTCGATTTGCACGAACGGATATTCCTTTTCGAACGCTGCTTTGACTGGGCGCACGACCTGATCGACGATCAGCGTCGTATACCAAGACAATTTGCCTTCCTTCTTGGCGCCCTCGACGAGGATCTTTTGACGGTCAGAGCGGTTCATCAGGGCAACTTCTTCGACGGTTGCCGCGCGGCCCGCTTCGGCAATCAAGACCGTCGCCAGCATGGTTAGCACTTCAAGATAACGGGAGAATGGCCGAGATGTTGAGCAAGCCATACGGCAACTCCTTTTGTTATGCAGGGTGGACCGAAGCTATTCCCACTCTCCTCGTATTGTCAAGGTTCGCCTTGACAGGCATGAAAGTAGCAGGGTAGAGCATCGCCAGGGAGAACACGATGCTCACCCGCCTCATTGTTCAACGCAGAGACATTTTTGCTCGCGGCTACGAATTCCCGGTATCGGGAGCTTACGAAAAACTCGTCGGGAAAATTCATGGCGAAGTCAATCCCCGAAACCCATTGAACAAAGTTATCGTTAATCTCGACAAAGCGCCGCGCAACCGTCGCGGTCGAGTCGAGTACCGAGGGGATTTTTACATTCTGAAGCCGTTGGACATGGCACGGGGCAACCGCAAGCTTTTCTTCGACGCCCCGAACCGCGGTAGCAAGCGCATTTTGAGTTTTCTCAACGACGCGCCACCGGCCAACGATCCGAGTACCCTTGCCGACGCCGGCAACGGCTTTCTGATGCGCCAGGGTTACACGATCGTCTGGTGCGGCTGGCAAGGCGACCTCCTGCCGCTGCAAAACTGGCTGGTGTTGGATGTGCCGGTGGCGACCCACCACGGCAAAGAAATCGTTACCAAGGTTCGCACCGAATTCGTCATCGACAAAAAAGGCGTTCACTCGCAACCGCTCAGCGCCGATGATCGCGTGAAAAGCTACCCAGCGGCATCATGCGACAAAGCGCAAGCAAGCCTCACCGTTCGCGAGAAATCTTATGGTCCAAGAATTTTTGTGCCGCCGTCGGAATGGGAATTCGCCACGAGCGAGATTGATCCGCGCACCGGCAATCGAACGGTCAAACCAAGCGCCAGCGATCTCTACCTGCGGCAGGGCTTCAAGCCCGGGCACATTTACGAGTTCATCTATCTCGCAAAAAATCCCCTTGTGCTCGGGTTGGGGTTCGCGGTCGTGCGCGATTGGGTTTCTTTCCTGCGCTACCAAACCAAGCACGCCGCCGGCAGGATCAACCCCCTCGCAACCGGCGGGAAGACGAGCCCGGTGAAGCACGCCTACGCCTGGGGGCGATCGCAGAGCGGCCGCTTTTTGCGCGACTTTGTCTACCATGGCTTCAACGAGGATGAAGCCCGTCGAAAGGTCTTCGACGCGGTGGCGCCCCATGTCGCCGGCGGCGGCAGGCTCTATTTGAATTACGAATTTGCCCGGCCCGTCACATCTTCGCAGCAACACACCAACCAGCTCGATCCCGAGCTCTTCCCCCATGCTTACAACGTCATCC
>DATBMR010000175.1:0-6128 GCA_036554745.1 Binatia bacterium | reverse complement strand
CCATGCGCTGGTTATACCCGGATAATTTTTGTATTTGTCGGCCAACGCCAACGATAGTTCTTCTTCAGATTGCGCTGATTCCTTTAGTTCCAACCAAAGACAAAACATGTCGCGGCTTGAATCTACAATTCTCTTATAATTCTCCAGAGTCAAAGGTGAATCCTCGATGATGAGAGCTTTCACCTTTTCTGGGCATCGCGCGGCTACCATGAGCGCCTCCGTAACTACTCCGATACGATAAACCCCGCTTGCGAATGGGCCGTTGTCCGGGTCAGGCACTCCAGCCGCTTCGGCATCAAAGGCGGCGACAATATAGATTTGGCCGGCACTGTCCACATCCATGCCGACGAGCGGCCGATTAAATGCGGCGGCATTGGGATTCGGAAAGGTTACCGAACTGAACGAACCGAAGCCGATCGATTTTCCCAATCGGCACAGCTTGCTTCCGGTGCTGCTACGCAACAAACAGCAACGCGACGCGACGGCCACCAGTCATTACCCTAAAGTCCAATAGAGCCAGCAAGTCCTTCCCTGTTAGTGTCGCCCCATTGGTCGAGTCGATAGGGGGAATCTGAGGAGCTCACGTTTGACGCTTGGACCTCGAGTCGCCTGATCGTTCAACAACCTTGACAAGGAGAGAAATGACGGATGACGAGAAGACGTTTCAATTTTAAGCTTTGCGGCCGTTTTGCACTCATAGTGGCTGCCTGATTGCCATCCAGCCGGCGTGCGCAACGGCTGCGCAGGCGGGCTTCGAGGCGGTGCCGGTGCAGAGCGCGTCAAAAATACTTCCTCGATGACCAATGGCAAAGGTGTCGTAGTCGCGTTGTCTTCGCAGGAGAAGGGCACGCAGCTCACTGCGGGACAGGCAGGCGTTACTCGGAAGTTGCGATAAGCGGTTTTCGCCAAGGCTTGCCCGCTGGCGGGGCGCCGCTGGGGTTATGTCCGTGAACGGAACAAACCAGCAAATTCTTTCAATCACCCATCGCGGGCCTGAGTCGCTCCTGGTTCGCATGACCGGAGCATGGCGCCTGCATTCCGGCTTGCCGTCGGCTTCGTCGGTGCAAACGGAGATAGCGAAAATGCCGGCGGTGAAGAGCATCGCGTTCGACGCCGGCGGCTTGCAATCATGGGACAGCAGCGCAGTGGTTTTTCTCGTTGAGCTTTCCGAGCTCTGCCGCAGCCGCGGCATTCGCCTGCACCGAGACACTCTACCTGACGGATTGCGACGGCTTCTGGATCTGGCGGAGGCGGTGCCTGAAAAAAAAGGCGCGCGCCAGGCCGCCGCGGAAACGCCGTTCCTGGCGCGCGTGGGCAACACGGCCATTGGCGCCGGCGCGTCGCTCGGCGAGATCCTCGCGTTCATCGGGGATATGACTCTCACATTTTTCCGCCTCCTGCGCATGAGAGTCCGCTTTCGCGCGGTCGATTTATTCCTGCTCATCCAACAATCCGGCGCCCAGGCGCTGCCGATCGTTACTCTCATCAGCTTTCTCGTGGGAGTGATTCTCGCATTCGTCGGCGCCGTGCAGCTCCAGCAGTTCGGCGCGCAGATCTACGTCGCCGACCTGGTTGGCATCGCCATGATCCGCGAGATGGGCGCCATGATGACCGGCATCATCATGGCTGGCCGCACCGGCGCGGCATTCGCCGCCCAGCTCGGCACGATGAAGGTTACTCAGGAGATCGATGCCTTCACGACAATGGGATTCTCGGCCCTGGAATTCCTGGTGCTGCCGCGGGTCATCGCATTGGTTTTAATGATGCCGCTGCTCTGCCTTTATTCGGACCTAGTTGGCGTACTGGGGGGCGCGGCGATCGGCGTCGGCATGCTCGATCTGTCCTGGACCACGTATTTGCGACAAACGTCGAATGCGGTCAGCTTGGGCGACGTCTGTGGCGGCGTGTTCAAAGCATCGGTATATGGCGTGCTGATCGCGCTGGCGGGCTGCCTGCGCGGGATGCAGTGCGGCAACAGTTCCTCCGCTGTCGGCGATGCAGCGACTTCGGCGGTGGTTACGGGAATCGTTGCCATCGTCGTCGCCTGCGGCATCTTCGCCGTCGTGTTCTACGTGCTGGGCATATGAAGACTGGAGTGATGGAATACTGGAGTACTGGAGTGTTGCAGAGACGATCCCCGGTAGCGCTTTGCTCTAGCCGGGCACCCGAATTTGCAATTCTCAGCGACAGTGGTCGCGGCAATGGCGCAAGTAGAAGCGGCTCAATCCGACAACGGTAACCCGGCGGCGCCGCACATCACGGTGAGCCAGCTGACGATGGCTTACGGCAGCTTCGTGTTGATGCGCGATCTGAATTTTACGATCGAGCATGGCGACGTGTTCATCATTATGGGCGGCAGCGGCTGCGGTAAAAGCACGCTGTTGCGCCATCTGATCGGGCTCAACGAGCCGGCCCGTGGAAGCATCTTGTACGGCGATGAGAACTTTACCAGGGCCGGGCCGCGCCAGCGGGAGACGATTCTGCGCCGCACGGGCGTGCTCTTCCAGAGCGGCGCGCTGTGGAGCTCGATGACCCTGTCGGAGAATGTAGGCTTGCCGCTCGGCGAGTATACGGACTTGCGCCCCGAGGAGATCCGCGAGGTCGCTTCGCTCAAGCTCGCTCTCGTTGGGCTCAAGGGTTTCGAGGACTATTACCCGTCCCAGATCAGCGGCGGCATGCAGAAACGCGCCGGGCTGGCCCGCGCGATGGCGCTCGACCCGGAGATTTTGTTTTTCGACGAGCCTTCCGCCGGGCTCGATCCGATCAGTTCGCGACTGCTCGACGATTTGATTCTCGAATTGCGCGACAGTCTGGGAGCGACCGTGGTCGTCGTGACCCATGAGCTGGCGAGCATCTTCACCATTGGCAACAACAGCGTGTTTCTCGATACCGAGACGCGCACGATGATCGCCGGCGGCCATCCCAAGGAGCTGCTGGCGCATTCGCAGGACCCGAAGGTGCGGCGATTTCTCACCCGCGGGGAAGAGGAGAAAGCATGAGCGAAAAATTCAGCCCCACGCTGATCGGCGCGTTCGTTTCGGGCGCCATCGGAGTTTTCATCCTCGCGATCATCGCCTTCGGGTCGGGCCGGCTTTTTCAGCAGACCAAGGAATTCGTCATTTATTTCAGCGGCACGGTCAACGGACTCCGGATCGGGGCGCCGGTCAAGTTCAAAGGCGTCGAGATCGGCTCGGTCAAGGACATTCGCTTGCAGCTCGAAGACGCCCAGGTCACGAAAATCCCGGTGCTCGTCGAAATCGATATGGAGAAGCTGACCTCGCGGGGCGCCAGCGGCGCCGTCGCGACAGACAGCGAAACGTTTCACCAGGCGATCGTGCAGCGCGGCCTACGCGCCCAAATGCTGATGGAAAGCCTGGTCACAGGACTGCTCTATGTCGGCTTAGACCTGTTTCCGGGCACGCCGGTGCAGCTCGTGCAGCAGCCAGGAGGAAAGCACAGGTACCCGGAAATACCGACCACTCCGACTACCCTGGAGCAGGCGCAAGACGCGGCGACCCGAATTATCGCCAAGATCGAGGAGATCGACTTTAAAAGTCTGGTGCAAACGCTCACCGAGACCGTCGACGGCGTCAACCACCTGGTCAACTCCAAAGAGTTGAAGTCATCTTTGCGCTCGCTCGAGCAGACGATGCCGAAGCTGGACGACGCGGTGGTCGGGATCCGCAAGGCCGTAGCGACTATCGATGGCAGCGTCGCCGGGCTCTCGGAAAACTTTGGCCGGACCTCGGATGCGACTCGCCGGACGATGGAGCAGGCGGAGCAGACGCTGAAACAGAGCGAAGGCATCCTCAAGGCCGCGGAGATGGCGATGGTAAACGTGCGTTCGGCCAGTGATCCCGAATCCGGGACTTTTTATGAAATCTCCCGCAGTCTGCGGGAGATTTCGGCGGCGGCGCGATCCTTGCGGCTGCTCGCCAGTTCGATCGAGCGCAATCCGCGATCGTTGATCTTCGGTAAGCCGGAAACGCAGGAGAGACAATGAATAGGTTGCTCAGCTCCCTGCTCGCAACCCTCGCTGTGATTAGTCTGGGATGCAGCACACTTTCCCCACGGCCCGACCCCTCGCGGTTTTTCACCTTGTCGCCTTTGCCGCAGGTCGAAGGCGCGGCGAGATCTCCGAGCGGTGCGGAGGGGATCGTGATCGGCGTCGGTCCGGTGAAGCTTCCCGGCTATCTCGACCGGCAGGAGCTCGTTCTCCGAAGCTCGCAGAATCGATTCACCGTCGCCGCGAACGACCTCTGGGCGGAATCATTGGAGGACAATTTCACCCGGGTTGTTTCGCAAAATCTTGCGACATTACTGCAAACCGATCGGGTTTTCTCGTATCCCTGGCCGGACAGCCGGCGGCCGAGCTATCAGATCACGATCGAAGTGCTGCGTTTCGAGGCGAACGCTGCGCAGCAAGCCCAGCTGTGGGCGCGCTGGGCCCTCGTTGACGGGAACAGCAGGAAGCCGCTCAGCGTGCAGCTGACACACCGGACTCGACCCATTCAAGATCGAACTTCAGAGGCGGCGGTTGCCGCGCTCAGCGATGCGCTCGGAGATTTCAGCCGGGAGCTCGCCGACGCCATCGGCACAGCGGCGAATTTGAGTAAGTAGAGCGCCTTTTGATACCGCGAAAAGGCAGCGCTCACCAAAGTGCCGCAGCTAAAACAGCTGCTGGCGCGACTCGATGCACGGCTTTTTCGCTCGCTCACTGATTCCGCGGATGGTTAGTCGGCGGTCGTGACACTCCTCCTGAATATTGCACTGGGGCAGCCGTAGCCGGAAGACTCTGTGGGGAGTTGCAGCCCTCTATTTCTCCCCGCTCATGCCCGCAAGCTGGCGCGTCCTGGTTGGAAGTGAATATGTGGACTGGTTTACCGATGACGACGACGCCCGGGCAGGTTACCACGAGATTATGAAAGAGCCTTGGCATCGAGCCAGGCGCGGGCCTCCGACTCGGTTGGGAAGATGTTGCTCACCAAGCCGCGGTTGCGAGCGACAGTGACCCCGAATTTGTGTGGGTGGATCATCTCCGCCCGAGCGACCATCGCCAGGTGCAATCGCCCTTTCGCCTGCTCGGCCCACTTCACAGCGGCCAAGAACCGCTGGAATATATCGGGCGAACGGAACCCAGTCAGCGCCGTAGTATCCACCAACAGGTCCTTGTCCCCGGTCGAGCAGGCAACCGCAATAGCGGTGCGGACCAAGGCGACAGCTTCATTGAACGTGAGGGAGCCGACGGGTCGATAAACCGCACGATTCCCCTCTCTCATGAAACCAACGGGCTCTTCCAAACCTTCGCCTCCCTAATCTAATAATATACAGACCAAGTGTTACGAATATTAATAGCGGCTAAGCCCGCCTGCAAGGCAGCCGATTAAATTTGGAGCGTTTCGGGTCCCGAAAAACCGGCCCAACCACGCGAGTCGCCAAAGTCGAGAGCTTTCAAGAAATAGGAGCGCTGACCCCGAAGAGCGGTCCGTCCGTCAAGAAATCTTGGCCGGGTTGGTGCAGGACCGCGAAGCTCAAATCTCGACGGTGACGCGCATCTTGGACTGCCTGGGCTAGATTCACCGCTGGCTTGTTCCACCTCTTCGATGAAAAAATTTATCAAACACGGCTATGAAGGCGATGTTGATTATTCAACGAGAGAACGGTTAGGCCAGGCGGGTTCAGATTTGTTTTGACGAAGGAATGTGAACTCCGGTCTTGATACGGTGCTTCGAGTGCTTCTCCCGTTGGACCAAAGTCCAATATAAATACTGCCGTTGTTTCGCGTAGAGTCGAGGTGAGGTAAAGCGCTATTGACCTTATTGACTCGTAACGAAACACCGTTTTCTATGAAAGAAGCGATGGTTGCAAGCTTCGCAGTTGTTTTGCTAGCGGCGCTAGCTTATGGAGCTGAACGCGATCCGCGCTTTGTTACAAAGCTTCAAATTCCTGACTCCGCCGAAGTCCTGGTCGTTGCCGAGGGAGATCTCGAGCCGCGCAGCGCCGGGAGCTATGCGCTGCGCGTGTATGGAGGAGCTTCTAAAAACTTTCCGACGGATGATTTTGTTGCCGGCGTTGTATGGCCAAGGAACGGTATCGTCGAAGGCGTGCGATTCAACGACTTGGATGGC
>DATBMR010000176.1:0-5730 GCA_036554745.1 Binatia bacterium | reverse complement strand
TTTGCTTCGGAGAGCGAAGCGGAAGGCGCGGGATTACAGCTGGCCCAAAAGTGGATAGACGATGGTAAGCCACCGCTAACGACCGAGTATGGATGTTGAGCCAAAAATCTAATTAATGCCGCCGACACAGCTTGTCTTCCATAGCCACTTTGCGGGAGCGGTTAAGTTACCTCCCCTACAACGAATCAGCTGGATCGAACAGCGCGATGGCGGGCGGCCGAAGTAATTCAAAAATAGAAATGTGATTGCGTTTCGCAAATACGTAGGGATGACTGATCCAAGCCGCCATGAAGGAAAATTCCCTTCCGCCAATTCCTACAGGGTCGCACGCGCCGCGACTTGTCAAATCGCGCTGTTAGCTTGAATGCGTTTTGGTATCAATAGCTTAGCGGTCGTGCCAATGACGGTGACCGAAATGAGCCAGTTTCCTCTTTATCGAACGGAGGGCGATAGACCGGCGACCACGGTTCGTTCCGGTTATCAACATCGCAGTTTGCTAACAAGCTAAGGGAGGAGGATCAGCTAATGAAACGCTCTTTAGGTGGTTTAGTCGGGGCAAAAATCGTCGGACCATCTGATGTTGCGCATCATCCGGGCGATGTGTGGGAAGCGCGGGGAAGATCTCTGGTGGGCAGCGCCTGCTCTCCTCGCCGCCAGAGAAAAATCACCACCAACATGATGAGCAGCAGGATTAACAGGTCGCCGATCTCTTTTACGCTCATCGTTGCAAATCTCTGTCTGCGCACTCATTGTGCGTAGCTGATTCTACGACTCAGAGGACAGTGGGAACGACGTCCGTAAACTAAATTGAAAAAAACCGGCAGCTGCGATTCGTTACACCGTTTCGCTCCGTCCAACAATTCTTCAACGTATGGCGATGTTCTCTCTCGCCAACGCGGCCCTAATCGCAATTGCGAGCTCGCTGCGGATTTGCATCCAGTGATCGATACGTTCGGTCCAGGCGCGTAGTTCTAGGCCGAGCGCATCCGGCCCAAGCTTCACGACTAACGCCTGCGGAGGCGGATCGTCAGTGACCAGGGGGTGTGCAGCCGCCGTATGTTCCAGCAGCGCGACGACACGTTTGGGATCGGTGTCCTGTGCTACGGAAATGGGAAGCTCGATGCCGTGCTGCCGGTTGGACAGCGTCCAGTTGACAACGCGATCCGAGATCAATTTTCCATTGGGAACAATGATTCCAGAGCCGTTCATCGTCCGGATAATGCTCGCTCGAATCCCGATCCGCTCGACGACGCCGACGGCATCGTCGATCTGGACTATGTCCCCGACGTTTACCGGTCGTTCGAAAAGCAAGATCACGCCTGCGACGAAATTACTGACGATATTCTGCAGGCCGAGACCGACACCGACACTGAAAGCGCCGACGAGTATCGTAACCTTTGTCATGTCGAGCCCCAGCACCGCCATTGCGACGAAAAACCCGACCAGAAGTATGACATAGTTGAGCATCGTCGAGATCGCATATGGTAAACCGTGCCGCAGGCGAGCCCGCGGATAGACCTCCTCTTCCAGTAAAAAACGCACGAATCGAGAAAGCAGGAAAGCAGCCCAAACCGTCAACCCGAAGCCAACTACGTCTTCGAGTGAAACCCGGAGCGAGCCGATCGCGAGTTCTGACTGCAGGGCCGTTCGAATTGTTTTTAGCAACGGCTCGCGCAGCAACAGACGGTCCAGTGCAAAGAGCACCCAGATAAAGATAGCGACCCACTGCAAACTACGCCGGACACGGCGGTGTAACAGCAAGCGGTGCCGGTTCACTGCGCCAAACAAACTCAGGAAACGAGACCGCAATGCGATTGCCATCATGCCGTCCAGAACCTCCACCGCAGCGTAGAGGATCAGGGCCAGGTAGGCGCTTCTTAGCACCGCATTTCCCAAAAGAGTAGACAGGTTCACGTATCCGAAGATGTTGGCGATAATCGATATCCCGCAGATGGCGAGTACGATGAACGAGGCAAGCTTGGCTGGATTGTTTACCGGCGATTTGGCGGAGCTAAAGCGTTGTGCCCAGTCGCTGTGGCGGACAAACCAAGCGAAAAAGAGCATGCCGCCAGAGATTTCGGCTAGGAAAACTATGCGTGGCACCAACGGTACAGCCGCCGCCAGGGTCCTGACCTGATCCAGCAAGTACAATCCCAACAGCAGGTACACAATCGGGTAAAGGCGGCGCCCGATCAGCCTTCTGATGAACATGATGCTGGGAACGAGAGCCAAAGCTCCGACCACGGTCCAAAGCAGGCGCGGTGCCTGAGGATAAATCCACCCGCTTGCCAGAAGTGAAAGTATCAGTGCCGCAGCGACCGGCATTTCCAAAATGGGGGTGGCAAACTGAGGGTCAGCTGTCGCTGGCTGTTGGCGTAAGCGCCCACGGATGAAGCCCAGCAGCGTAGCGAGAATGGTGAAAAGAAGTAGTTGAATCAAGAAACGCGCCGGCTGTCGCTCTGCGTAACCGCGCAGCGTGACCCATTGCGCTTCCAACGAGGTCCCGATTTCTGTTTGTAGCTCTTTCGTGCCGTACGCACGTACCTCGCGGCCCCAAATGACCGGGCTATCCTTAACCAAAAGGCTATTAAAAATATCCGCCCGGGCACTTGCGATCGCTCGTAGGGCGTCGTCAATCGAATCTTGCTGCATCGCCACCCGCGTTTGGATGGCCAGCGTGCGTGCTCTTTCTTTAGCAATGGCGGCGCGCGCTTCTTTAATTGCAGCAATGAGCGCTTCCGTCCGGCGAATAGTTTCGGGCGGAGCATTTGACTTCTGCGCTGCTTCCAGAGTCTGTTGCCATGTCACGTTGAGTGCGTCGGCCTGTGCGATTTCGCGTTCGAGCTGAGTCGCGCGGCTCGCTAGATCCGCGGTCCAGCGACCCAACTCACGCCGGAGTTGATGCCAGTTTTGCTCGAGGCTGCTGAGCATTTCGACAGACGGTCTTTGCCGAACGATCTTCCGGCTCTCGCTACGGCGAGCGTCGATCTCTCTGACTAGGAGCGGGAGCTGTTGCGTCACCGCTTGCACGGTGCGATCGGACGAGAGCTCCGAGGTCAACTCGCGGACTCTGGCCGATGCCGCTTCCGTTTCCGTCGCGACTTCCGACAGCGGTACGGGTTTTGCCGCGCCTGAATTCGGTTCTTCGGCGGTACTCGGCGCCGAATCGGCAGACGATCCTGGCGCATTTTGCGTCACGGCTGCGGCTCGCGCTGTGCCGACCGCGAAAACAAATAAACAACACACAATCCATCCCTGCAAAAACAGCGCGGCGCAATGATCCCGCCGAAGGTTAAGCAGGAAGGCTGCCGCAGCGGCCAAAGGGACACAGCTCACGACCGGATTCGAACGACTCCGAATGGAGGGTTGCCGAAGCATGGCGAGTGACGCTATTGCGGCGGCGCCATGGAATCAGGCGAAATTGCTTCGCCGATTTCCTCGCCCAGAATTGTCTCGATATCGCGCCGAATGTTTTTATCGGTGTTCCACCCGAAAAAGTTCTTTACGGTGTCTAGCTGTTCGGGCCTGCAGAGATCGATCACATCGGTCCGAAGCCGCCGCAGAGAATGATCGATTTCTGCGCGAATGCAGCCGGGCGATGAGTTGCGGCAAATTTCTTGACTCGATGTCCACTCCAGCCCTACTTTGGTCGCGAGAATTACGCGTGAGCGCCGGCCGGTTTCCGCGAGCGCTCTGCCAACGATCTCCTCCGAGCGACCGAAACCGTAAACTGGCGCGGTGTCGATCAGATTAATACCGGCATCGAGGGCGGCATGAATGGAGCGGATCGCATCAACCTCATCCGTGCCGCCCCACATCGATCCTCCGATCGCCCAGGTACCAAGCCCAATGCGCGAAGCCCGAAGTTCGGTCCCCGAAATTACTACGTATTCCATGGATTCTCCTTTGATAAGGTCGCGCCGGGGAGCAAAATCGTACGCACACAAAAAACCCCCCGCACGATCGGATACGGGCTCAAAGGCGTTACCACAAAATCTTAACATGGACCGAATTGATTGTCAGAATCGTGATGGCCGGTTTGCTGAAAACACACTTTCCCCGAGGGCTTCGGTAAAGCGGAACTCTTCCGATCGGAGCCAATGAAGCAACCTGTTTGCTGAATCTTTTGCACTTTCATCGGCTGGGTGGCCAGAAAGCCGGTATAAAGATCGGCGATCGTGACCCGGCAGCCGCGGAAATAATCGGCACCCTTGCGCGCCCCACCAGCACTAATTAGCTATTGGCAACAAAGCTGTTTCCACACCTGCTTGTGAAACGGCCCTAGATTCAGTATTTCCATCCGGGGTAGCCTGATTCCTGTGACCGCGGGACGAATCGAGTCGGCGGTGAGTCTGTCGGATATGATTGAAAAGCAACTGAGTCGAAATTTTGTCATCTTCCATCCGTCGGATTTTTCTCCGGAGAGCGACGTCGCCTTTGGTCATGCGCTTAAAATCGCACTGCAGGCGAAGGCGAAGTTTGACATCATGCATGTGAATCCACATCTAAGCCCGGATCGAGACTCTTGGCTCGACTTCCCGGCTGTGCGAGCGACTCTGACCCGATGGGGTATTTTACCCGACGGCGTTGCGCGGGCAGAGGTCAGTAAGACCGGGCTTCGAGTACGGAAGATTCTTGGATCAGGTGCCGATCCCGTCGGAACTATGCTGCGGCATTTCCGCAGGTTTCCACCGGATTTAATCGTCCTTTCCACCCATCAGCGGCGAGGGATTGAACGCTGGTTGCACAGCGCGGTCGCAGAGCCGCTAGCCCGGCGTTCAGGAGCGATGACGCTTTTTGTTCCGCGCCACGGGAGAGGTTTTGTTTCGCTCAAAGACGGTGTGCTTGCGCTGAGGAGAATTCTCGTCCCGATAGATTACGATCCCGATCCACAAACGGCGCTTGACAAGGCTTTGCTCTTGGCACATGGGCTTGATTGTGTCTCGGGAGAATTTCTACTGGTCCATGTGGGCCGCCGGATCGCACCCATGGTTGATCTCCCTCAACGGTCCGGCTGGTCTTATGAAATCACGGTTAGGCATGGCGACATCGTCGACGAAATACTCAAAACTGCGCGTGACTGGCAACCCCATCTCATGGTGCTTGCCACGCAAGGGCACCAGGACTTTCTCGATGCCCTGTATGGGAGTACAACCGAACAAGTTCTGCGCGGCGCGCGATGTCCTGTGCTTGCGGTTCCGCCGCTGAGGTATTTCGTCGGCGGTCGAACAGCCGCAAAAAACGCCAGAGTAAGGGAAAGGGTATCAAGATAGGAAAACGGTCTTTAGTCGGTTGGTTACGACGCATTCGGCGCCTACGGCAAACTAGCTGGAGATTCACGTCAAGTATCTCCTGAATGGAAACACAACGCCTTCGAATTCGACATTGACGAGTACTTCTCGATTTAAAGGAGCAGGTTGATGGAACGCGCTATCGAACGACGAGTCCTTTCGCTTCGTGCAGGAGGACTTACGGCGAATTCAGGCCTCGTCCGCGGTCGTGTAAAGATCCAAAAGCATACCTTGAGAATCTACTGTGTCGGGAATCCGGAGCTGGCCGAAACGCTGATGAGATTGCCCGAGTTGTTGGTTCACCCCGCATCCAAGACAATTAAATCGGAAAAAAAGATCAAGGTCGTCCGCCTGCCTTTGCGCATCGGCCGGACGACCACGTCGGTCTATGTCAAACAGCATAAGGCGCTATTTTTTTGGCAGCGTCTGGGATCGCTTT
>DATBMR010000122.1:0-8797 GCA_036554745.1 Binatia bacterium | reverse complement strand
CGCTCCATTAAGAACGGCACCCAGCTGCTGCCGGCTTCCAGGAACGCGATGCGAAGCTTGGGGAACTTCTCGATCACGCCGCCGAACACAATGCTGATGCAATGCACTGCGATCGGCAGCGGATGACTCAGCACGTGAGCTTCGATATGGCGCTCGAAGACTTCGAGCCCAAGTCCTGATTGCGGCGAGCCGTGGATCGCTAATGCACAGCCCAGCTCTTCCGCCTGGCGGAAAATCGGATGAAACTCCGCGCTGCCATAGGGTTTGCGGTGGTAAGTCACCGCCGGCATCAGCCCTCCCACCATGCCGAGCTCCGTCACACAGCGGTGTAGTTCGGCACTCGCCGCCGCCGGATTCTGAATCGGCAGAAGGGCGATGCCTTTCAATCTCGAGTCGGCGGTCAGGAAAGTATCGTGCAGCCACGTATTGTAGGCCCGCGCTAGCGCGCACG
Source organism: Binatia bacterium (assembly GCA_036554745.1). Classification (GTDB taxonomy): domain Bacteria; phylum Desulfobacterota; class Binatia; order UBA9968; family UBA9968; genus DP-20. Next base: position 8,346 of record DATBMR010000122.1, on the reverse strand, counting down.
CCCAATCGGCTTCCTGAATCAAACCGTGCGAGAGACCGAGAGTCGGGTAGAGCACGGCGGACTGAATGCCAACGGCGTCCATATACTCTTGCCACAGCTTCGCGGGCGTCGACGCAATCCGCGCCCCACGAAATCTGCCGTCGCCGGGCCAGAGCGGAAAGAAAAACTTGCGACCGCCAAACGGCGGATCGAGATATTCGGCAATGGCGTTTACGTCCTCGCGGACATGACCGTCGGCGTCGATGATGCGCAGATTACTCATAAGGGTTTCCTCTCAAATGTCACACCACCCGGCCAAAAAGATCATTGGAGTGAAACGTAGTTGCGCCCGCTCCGTAGCGTCTGCTTCGCTCAGGTATACGCAAGACAAGGGCGCAGCGTCAATCAAGCGTTTGTCGGCGGATCAGAGTCGGTCGGCGAGCCCTGAAGCCATCCCGCTGGAAAACCGCCGCGTCAGTTTCCTTTTGCCGGGGTGATTCGCAGAATCTGTCCGTTGCGCGCGTCGGTGAGAAGATAAAGTGAACCGTCCGGAGCCTGGACTACGTCGCGGATGCGCTCACCTAAATGACCAAGGTACCGTTCTTCTTTGGCGACTTGGCGGCCCTTCATGACTAGCCGGACCAGACCGCCCGGCGTTAGCGAGCCGATCAGGATGTTGTGCTTCCAGCCGGTGAACAGATCGCCGGTGTAAACCACCATGCCCGACGGCGCGATGACCGGGTCCCAGTAGTAGACCGGCTGCTCCATGCCGGCCTTCGCAGTGCCTTCGCCGATCTTGAACCCTGAATAATGAGTGCCATAGGAGATGACCGGCCAGCCGTAATTTTTCCCAGCTTCCGGATGGTTCAGCTCGTCGCCGCCACGCGCGCCATGCTCCACGGTCCAGAGTTGTCCGGTCTCCGGATGAAGCGTGGCGGCTTGGACATTGCGATGGCCGTACGACCAGATTTCTGGCAACGCCCCGTTACGGCCAACCAAGGGGTTGTCGCGCGGCGTTGAACCATCCGGATTGATCCGGATGATCTTGCCGATAGTCGTCGACAGGTCCTGGGCTCGCTCGGAGTAATTGAACCGATCTCCCAACGTCACGAACAGCGTATCGTCGGGACGAAAAACAATTCTCGAACCCCAATGATTGGTGCCGCTCACTTTGGGCTGCTGGCGCCAGATCACCTGGGTGTTTTCAAGCCCGCTTTCGCCGAACCGTCCGCGGGCAAGGGCGGTCCCTCGGCGGCCCTCGCTAGATTCCGCGAAAGACAAGTAGACCAGACGATCCTTGGCGAACCCCGGACTCAGTGCCACATCCAGAAGCCCGCCTTGGCCGCTGGCGTAAACTTGCGGGACTCCGGCGAGCGGTTCGGAGACGCGGCCGTCCGGAGCGACGATGCGGAGACGGCCGGGACGTTCGGTGACTAACATCCGCTTGTCCGGCAGAAATGCGAGACCCCAGGGATGCTCGAGCCCCTTGGCAATCGTCTGGACATCGACGAGACCTTTCACCGACTCGGGCGTCGGCGAGCGCGGCGCCTGGCCTTGCGCGAGCGCCGTGGTGGCCGCGATCACGCAAACGATGAGCATGAGATATATCGGCTTCCACCGCCGCGCGGTTGTGGAACGTTCGTTAAACTCAATCCATAGTCTGATCTGAGACATTTTTCTGCTCCTTCGCGCCAGGTTCTTGAAGCTGGTCCGGAACGCTTCCGGCGGCTCGAACCGACAATGCAATGAGATGATGCCGCTTTCGCTAGGCCGGCGTCGGCACAACCATGAAGTTACTATCTATCGTTTATCATGTACGAGGTCGGGTCAAGGTGCGGTTGAATATCTGACTGGAAAACGCCAATCGGCGTTAATGCAAACGAGCTAGGCACCGCCGAGCGGCGCGCCACGCCTTCCGCAAACCGTGAGGAATTTCGAAGTTTTTCCTTAGGCGGCGAGCAGCTTGGCGATCTGTCGAGCGTCGTCGAGCTTTTCCAGATTGAGCAGCGTCTCCTCGAGCTTGGCGATCCGGGACTTGGAGAGAACGCGCGACGCGAGCAGGCGAAATTTCCGCAAAACCTCGTCCTGCGTCATCGGATTGTGGTCGCTTCCCTTGGCGTGGAGGACTTTCTCGCGATAGCTTTTGCCGTCACTGAGTTGGACCTCGAGATCGACTCCGTGGCGCCCCTCGTCGCCCAGCAGATCGAACTGTGGATCTTCGACCACTTCGACCTTCTGGCTCGTTGCGATGACATCAGAGCGACGGATCGACTTTGCGGTTACCTGATCGACGAAGAAGTCGCGGTCATGAAGCAGAATAGCGACGCAGTAGGAAAGATTCATCTGCGCGGTAGTCATGCTCTTCGGTTCATAAGGCCAGCCAACGTGGAGTTTGGTCGCACGGGTGGTTCGGATGCGGATTTTTTCGGCATTTGCCGCGCTCACGTCCGGGTGCTCGCGCAGGATTTTCCGGAGCGCGTCGATTGACGTATGGTTGCTGCCGCAGCAGGGATATGGCTTGAAACCGGTGTTGAGCGTCTCAAACCGCTCTCCCAGCTCATCGGTGAGGTGCGAGAGATTCGGTTTGTCGATAAAGGTCGAGCAAAAGCCGCCATACGGCGCCTCGAGAACATCTTCGATCCCGGTGAATCCCTTGGCTGCGAGCAGCGCGCCGTAGACTCCTGCCTGAGCGGAACGGCCGGCGTGCATACGCTTCACCATCGAAGCGTGCTGGGCGGCCATCAGCCCCGCAGCTTGTGTGCCGGCGATCCCGAGCGCATGGACAGTCTTCACCGGATTCAATCGCAGCATTTTGGCGGCCGCAGCTCCCGCCGCGAATGTGCCGGACGTTGCGCTCGGATGAAACCCGCGGCGAAGCTGCGCCGCTCCGCCGGTCATCCCGACGCGACAGCCGACTTCATAACCGGCCACCACGGCAGCAATCAGCTGTTTGCCGTCGGCGACCCCGGTAGGGCGGATCAGGGCGTCGGCGGCAGGGATCGCTTCCGAGCCGGGGTGAATCACCCCAACGCGATGCAGATCGTCCATCTCGAAACTATGAACCAACGTACCGTTGGCGAGCGGCGCGCTGGTAGATGGAACCTCTCCGGCATCGCCCCAAATGATCGCCCCTTTGCCTCTGCCCAGCTCCTTGGTGAATGCGGTGATCATTTTCCCCCACGGCAGCGTAGAACCGAACAGGGCGCAGCCGAGGGAATCGACGAAGCACAACTTGATGTGCGAGATAACCTCAGGTGGAATGCTTTTATAGGATAACCCGGCGACGTATTCCGCGAGCGTTCGAGTCGCACCACGCGAGACAGCGTTTTCCTGCAACTGTGTTGTCGACATACCAATAACCGACGGCAGCGTCGGACGCGTGGAACGGACAGGAGAATCCTTCTGAAGCTCGAAGCTGCTATTTCGTAAGAATCTGTTTCAATTTTCCCAACACGCTGGGTTCCAATTTAAACAGACCGGCGACGATCTTTTCCACTTGCTCGCCGGGAATGGCGTCCACGTCCAGCTTGGATTTTTCCGCTTCGGCCAAGAACACCTTGTCCTTGAGAGTGTCCAAAAAAGCTTTCCGCAAAATCTGAACGCGCTCTTTCGGTGTGCCGGGAGGTAACACATAAGGGCGCGTGAAGATCTGCGTGTCATGAATACCGGCTTCCACCAGTTTTTTCGCTTCCGCCGTTTTGGCGAAATTGATGGCTACAGGAACGTTGGGCAGCTCAGGATGCGAATTGGGAATCGCCTGGAGCACCACGGTCACGTCTTTTGTATCCAACGCCTTTCGCCAGGTAACCTTCACGGACTCCCAGGCCCAACAGCCGCCGGCGATCTCTCCGCTGTCCGCCGCGAGGCGGATATCGGCAGTGCCCTTATAACCCGACACCAGTTGGATCGGGAGACCGACCGCTTCCTTGAGGATCTTTGCAACGTCGTCGGTGGTCGACCCGGGCGCCGTGCCGCCGAGTTTGACCGGCGTTTTGGCGGCAAACCAGTCTTTTACGGTCGTAATGCCGGTCTCTTTGCGCAACGCGCACACGACGTTTTCTTTGATCGGCACGCCGATCATCTCGAACTTCCGGGCATCGAACTCGATGCTCGGACCGCCCATGACCTGTTGCATAATCAATCCACCGATAAAGTGGCCGATGGTGAGACCATCAGGCTTGGCCGCGTTGTAGACATGGTTCGCGGCGATCAGGCTGCCGGCGCCGGTCATATTTTCGACCGCAAAGGTTGGGTTACCTGGAATGAATTTGCCCATATGGCGCGCGATTGCGCGGGAGTAGGTATCGAAACCGCCTCCGGCGGCAAAACCGACAATGATTCGAATCGTTTTGCCGCGGTAGAAATCGTCGCTCGCCGAGTATGCCGGTGCCGAACGGACCAAGACCAGCCCTGCCAGCGCGGTCATCAACAACCACAGTCTAGGTTTCATGAAATGCCCCCTTCGGTTAGTGGGAAACCTATTTGCTAATCACCCGCTCACATATGGGAACGTCGACATAGAGCTTTAACCGAGATGCCAAATCGCCTGGCGGGTCAGCGCAGTGATGAGGATGGAGAGTTCTTCGACCCGGCGCAGCCCGCCAAAGCTAGTGGCGTAAAATAGGCAGAGCGGCGGCCAGAGTCAAGTTAGCATTTTCGCTCCCGTAAAAAGCCTGCCCTCACCCGGGATTTTGATGGCCTTCCAGTCCCCGCGCCACGAGCTTCGGATTTGCCGCGGCGTAGCAGTTCATGGTGCAAACCTTTACTATAAAAGTAAACTTCGATTCGGAGGATTGGCGATGGATTCATTATCAAAACGAGCGCGGGTGGTGCTGTTCGCGTTGGTTGCCGGAGTTTTTTTCGCGCAAGCGGCATCGGCACATCACGGCTGGGGCTGGGCAACCGATCAAGAGTTCGAACTTACGGGGGAGATCACCGCGGTGCAGTTGGGCAACCCGCACGGCGAGGTGACGCTGAACGTGAAAGGCGAGAAGTGGACCGTTGAAGTGGGACAGCCGTGGCGCAACGAGCGCGCCGGGCTCACGCCGAAGCTGCTTGCTAAAGGACAAGTCATGACCGCGCACGGCCACCGCTCGGCGAACAAGGGGCAGCGCCTGATGAAGGCAGAGCGTTTGGTGATCGCCGGCAAGAGCTACAATCTGTATCCCGACCGCGCGTCCTGAGCAGCCGTCGCCGCGGATGATCGAAGGCTGGCCCGCAGCGTTGGAAGCGACAGCGCTTGCGACGTCGCTCCGCAACTCCGTCTGGAGCTATCCGCTGGTCAACGCCGCCCACATCTTGGGAGTGGCGTTGCTGGTCGGATCGATTGTACCGCTGGATCTCCGTCTCCTCGGTGTATGGCGTTCGCTGCCGCTCGCGCCGTTGTGGGTAGTCCTGACGCGCAGCGCGGGTGTTGGTCTTGTCGTCGCGATTGTTTTCGGTGCGCTTCTGTTCATCACTCGCGCAAGCGAGTACACGAATTCGAGCTTGTTCGTCGCCAAGATGGTTGCCGTCGGCTTAGGGACGTTAAACGCCTTGCTCTTGCGCCGGCTAACACCGTTAACAGAAACACCGACAGCAGATACGAAGCTGCGGCCACGGTTACGGGTCGCCGCCGGCATATCGCTCGGGCTCTGGCTGGCGGCCCTCACTCTGGGCCGTCTCATCGGCTATTTTTGAGAGAGGGTTCTTTATGAAAGCGCCGCTCGGATAGTCGCACGTACGTTAAGGCGGTCGATAGTCGGTCAACACAACTCTCGTCGGTGGAATCTCAGTGATGGAATGCTCGGAGTCACTCAAACCTACGCGTCTAAAGGAAGGAGGCCGTCCATGTCAATCGTTCTCGATCACACCATCGTCCCGGCGAAAGACAAGCTGGCCGCGGCGGAGTTTTTCGCCGAGATCTTCGGCTTGAAGGTGAAGCCTGGCGCCGGCTACTTCGCACAAGTGCAGATCAATGAAAGCCTGACGTTCGACTTCGCCGACAACCCGGAACCCAGGAGTCACCACTATGCGTTCTATATCAGCGAGCCGGAGTTCGACGCGATCTTCGCTCGCGTCAAGGCTAAGCGACTCCCCTACGGCAGCCAGCCCTACGACCACACCAACGGACAGATTTACACCCGCCGGGGCGGCCGCGGCTTTTATTTCGAAGACCCCAACGGGCATCTGCTAGAAGTTATGACCGCGCCCGAGACCGGGAGCTGAGCGATAGCGTGCGGAGATTATGGCTATGCGCAAGGAGGAGAAGGTCTTGGAATGCCATGGAAAAAACAAGACGGAGATGCGCGGGCCGTACAAGGCCGGAACGCTATCTATCTCTCCGGCCAGTTAAGTCACGACAACCGGGGCAATATCGTCGGCCTTGGCGACAGGCAAACACAGATGCGCCAGGCCTGGGCGGATGTCGAGAAGTGCTCGCTAAACACCGTTGCGCCATGTATTCGTGTATTAATGGGCCGCGCGCAGGCGGTCGGCAAGAGTTCATACTTTAGCAGACGAATCTAATTTCTCGCGAAGGTTTCACTCGGCATGGCGCAAAAATTTTACGTGGTATGGTCAGGACGGCAGACCGGCGTATTCACGGATTGGGCAACCACCCTTCGCGCCGTGGACAAATATGCCGGCGCGCGCTTCAAGTCCTTCCCGACGCGTGCGGAAGCAGAGCAAGCGTTTGGTCGCGGCGATCCAAGCGTTGCGTCCAAAACGCCCGCCAGCCCAAGTGCGGGCACATCGGCCAGCGAACGCCGTGCCGCGCATACTGCTCATCAGTTCGACGTGAGCATTTACTGCGATGGTGCCTGTGAACCCAATCCCGGCAATGCCGGCTCCGGCATCGTCGTGTATCGAGGCGGCCAACTCGCGCAATTGTGGTTTGGGCTCTACAACCCCATGGGAACGAACAACACCGCCGAGCTGAACGCGCTCTATCACGCGTTGCGCATGGCCGACGCAGAAATCAAGACCGGCAACACCGTCGAAGTGTGCAGCGACTCGGCGTACTCGATCAACTGCATTCGCAGTTGGGCGCCGAACTGGGAAAAGAGGGGCTGGAAAAAACCCGACGGCGAGATCAAGAACCTGCAAATCATCCAGGACTGTTACGCGACGTACCGGCGCATTAAAGAAGAACTGAAGCTCACCCACGTCGCCGCCCACGTCGGCACGGAAGGCAACGAACTCGCCGATCGCATGGCCATGCTCGCGACACAGCGTAAAATAAAAACATTAGTTCTCTATCAGGAACCGATAGATATTCCGACACTGCTGAGGATGCGGGCGGGTTGAGCGGAACGCGTTTTTGTCGAAGACGGCAATCACGAACGGCATTGGCGGGCGATGCTAATCGCATCGTTCTAACCCTAATCCATGCGTTGAGGTTCGTTCTTTCCCTTCAAAGCGCCTGCTCGATTCCTTCGCAGGCGGCTGTCTGAGTCAAGCTAGACCTGCGGCGATTTCGGCGAGCCGGTCCATTTGCTCCAAATCGTCGACGCACGGACGGAGGATGAATTCATCCACTCCCATGTCGCCCTGACGCTTGATCGCCTCTTCCACCGCTGCCGTCGAAGTCGGCAAGGTGCTCAGACGGCGCGCCGCAAGATCGGGATTGTAGCCGTAGTTCGCCGCGATGTAGCGGTTCGCATGATCCGCGGCGTTCGGACCGAGCGCATAGTAGCTTGCGCCCACCCAACGGGGCTTTCCCTTGCGTCCCGCTTCTTGCCATGCCTGCTCGATTTGACGCCACATCTTAAGCAGGCTTTGCGGCTCGCCGCCGCCCGGTGCCATGTAACCGTTGCCCCACTTTGCGATCCGCTCCACGATCGCTGGCACATAACCTCCGATCAACAGTTCGGGGCCGTCGGCGCTACAGGGCCGCGGCCCGATGGCTCCAACTTCATCTGACAGGGCCTCTCCGGACCACAACCGGCGGAGCGCCGGCAACTGCTCTTCGGCACGGCGGCCGCGGCGATGAAAGTCGAACCCAGTGGCAAGATAATCGTTTGCGCGAACGCCAATGCCGATGCCGAGAGTGAGGCGGCCCCCCGAAAGCACATCGATCGTCGCAGCCTGACGGGCGAGCAGCGTGGTTTCACGCGTCGGTCCGATCACGACGCTGGACATCAAACGGATGCGTCGCGTGGCGCCCGCCGCCATCGCTAGGACGGTAAGGGGTTCGAGTGCCTGGGAAACGACCCGATCGGTGACGACGCTCGAAAACGGTCCGCGCTCCGCCCCGGTGACCCATTCGAGGATAACTGCGCCGGAAGCGGACGCTACGCGACTCGGCAAGCCGATGGCGATGCGCATAATTCCTCCAGTGGTTTGATGTTATGTCGGAACACTATAGCAATTTTCGCTCGCAATCGC
>DATBMR010000103.1:0-4420 GCA_036554745.1 Binatia bacterium | reverse complement strand
TCCGACAGATGCACGCCATATTTTTGCCGCAGTTCATGCAGGGAGGGCTCGGGCTGTTCCCAGTGCGTCCATTCCTTGGCACGCGCTCTGCCGAGAATTTTGTCGCGCACGTTTTTGTCCATGACCTCTACCGCTTCTTTGCCCCAGATTCCCAGCGCGTACTGGATCACCTGATCGGGCACTTCTTTGTAGCGTTCACCGACAATGACGTTGATGGCGGCTTGGGTGCCGACGTACTGCGACAGTGGCGTCACCATGATCGGGTAGCCGAATTCGGCGCGGACGCGGCCGGCCTCCTCCAGCGCCGCGTCCATTTTGTGCTCCATGCCGACGATTTTAAGCTGATGACGCATATTGGAAATCATTCCGCCGGGCACTTGATGGCCATACTGCGCTTGGTCGTACTCAACCGGCCTGCCGATCGGCAGGCCGTCCCTTTTCGCAACTTGCGTGAAATGCCGCTCCACGAGTTCGAGCGGCTTTAAGTCGATGCACGGTGTGTAGCCGAGCGCTTTGAGATTGTTGGCGACGTTGAAGATCGAGGGTTGCGATGAACCGTTTGCCAGAGGCGGCGTGGCAGTGTGCAGGATGCGCATGCCAAGCTTGACGCCCTCCAGGTAGCACAACGGCGCCTGGCCGCTGTTGCAGTGAGCGTGGAATTCGACCGGTATGTCGCCTGCGGCTTTGAGAATGACCGGAATCAGTGTGCGGGCGCGCTGCGGCGAGAGCAGACCGCCGACATCTTTGAAACAGATGCGCCAGGGTTTGGCGGCCGCGGCCTCCTGCGCCTTCTTGGCATAATATTCATCGGTGTGGCGCGGCGAAACGGAATAGATCAAGTTTGCCACGGTATCCATGCCGACTCTTCGCAGGTCATCGATTTCTTCTTTGAATGCGGCGTAGTCGTTCCAGCAGTTCGAAGTCCGCGTTAGGGTCAAACCGTAGGAGACCAGCCGCTCGACGAAAAGTTTGAGCAGAGCGTGCGGCGTTTTCTCAAAGGCACTGTGCATGCCGCCATGGTAACGGAGGCGGGTTTTCTTGATCCGTCTGGTGCCTTCTTTAAGCCAAAACCAAGGGTTTTCTTTGTGTTCCCTCACGTATTTCTTGAACATGACGCTCAGAAAAAATTCCATGGACTCATAGCCGGCTTGGTCCATGTGCTCGGCGGCCGGCAGCATCGCGCCGACGCGCATGTTCAATGCCCACAGGCTTTGGTTGCCGTCGCGGACGGTGGTGTCGATGAATTTAACCTCGTTGCTCACTCCATCCTCCCTAAGAACTGGTTCCAATCGTTAGAACTGGTTCCAAAAATTCAAGTTGTTTGGTGCGGACACCGCAACAGTGGATTTGATGCGCCGCCCCGCGACTTTGTGTCCATTATCTGTATAAACTCTGAGAAGAGAGATCAAACGAGGGAGACGTCGCGATGCGAAGTTATCGCAAGGAACTGTGGTTCAATACGCCGGCACGGGTAGGATTCGTCAACATTACGGGCCAGGTAGAGGACTGTATCTGCGAGAGCGGCATCAAAGAAGGGCTCGCCTTGGTCAACGCCATGCATATCACCGCATCGGTGTTTATCAACGACGACGAGTCCGGCCTGCATCACGACTATACGGTCTGGCTAGAAAAACTCGCGCCCCACGAGCCGTTGAAGCAGTATCGCCACAACGACACCGGTGAAGACAACGCCGATGCGCATATGAAAAGACAAGTGATGGGCAGGGAAGTGGTCGTCGCGATTACCGGCGGTAAGCTCGACTTTGGACCGTGGGAGCAAATTTTTTACGGCGAGTTCGACGGGCGGCGGCGTAAACGCGTACTGGTGAAGATCATCGGCGAGTGAGGATATCGACTATGGGCGCGCACCCAGATGGCAACCGAGCCATGCGTACGCACGACTCGGAAAGTCGCCGGCGATTTGGTTCGAAAGCGGCAATACAACAGCCATACTGCCCGCATTATCCCCATTGTATCGGCTGTCCGCTGATCGCGGTGCCCTATCCCGGACAGTTGGAACGAAAACGAGGGATCGTTCAGGAAGCGCTCGCGGCTTATCCCGCACTGGCTCAACTCCATGTCCCGCCGGTGATCGCATCGCCCCGGCGGTTGGGTTATCGCTCGCGCGTGAAACTGGTCGTTAGGAGGAATCGCGATTCGGTCGCCATTGGCCTGTATGTGCCCGGGAGCCATCGGGTCATGGATATTTCGTCTTGTCCGGTGCATCCGCGGGCATTGAATCAGATTGTCCATTATCTCAAAAAGAAAATCATCGAACTCGGGGTGGTGCCGTACGATGAGCGCGACGACAGCGGCGATCTGCGCTACGTTGACCTGCGCTACAGCACCGCGCGCCGGGAGGCAAGCGTCACGCTGGTCACGCGCCATGGTTCTTTTGCGAAAGGCACACTGCTGGCGAGATCTCTGCAACGGCGCTTCTCGTTCGTCACCGGCGTGATTCAAAACGTTAACGAGCAGCGCGGCAATGTAATCTGGGGGAGCCAATTTCAGACCCTCAGCGGGCGCGACACCCTGATGGAGCGAATCGGCGATCTCCAGTTGGTTTTTCCGCCCGGCGTGTTTTCTCAGGCTAATCCCTTCACGGCGGGAAAAATCTATGAGCACGTCGGCGAGTTGGCGGCGTTACACGGCACAGAGAACGTTGTTGATCTCTATTGCGGCGTTGGCCCGATTTCCCTTGGTTTGGCGCGGGCGTCGCGCCAGGTGTGGGCGGTAGACGAGAGCGAGACAGCCATTCGCGCGGCAAAACAAAACGCGCGCCGAAACGGCCGCGGCAATTGTCGCTTTATCGCCGGCGACATCGCCGCGACCGTCGCGCAGTTGCAAAACACTTTACCGCCTATCGACTTGATCGTTCTCAATCCACCGCGGAAAGGAGTGGAGGGAGCGGCACTTGCGTTAGTCATTGAGTTCGGCGCGCCGAAGCTTATCTATGTTTCCTGCGAGCCGAGCAGCCTGGCACGGAACCTCAATCGGTTAATCGCCGCTGGCTACCGGATCGAGCGGGTGCAACCGTTCGACATGTTTCCCCAGACCGAAGAGGTGGAGAATGTTGTGTTGTTGGTCAGGCCGTAGCAGTAAAGAGCGAGTAGTGAGTGGTAAGTAGCGAAGGATCCTCTAGTCGGAGCGATAGTGCCATAGCTGCGGAATCGCCCGGCAGGTTACGACAATCGTCAGCGTACAGAGGGCGCAACCGACGAGCGCTGCGGACGGCGCGCCAAGCAACGCCGCGCCCGCGCCGGCGATCACGGCGCCGAGTGCGTTGGTGGTCTGCGCGAACACGGTCAAGAAACTGGTTGCGCGCCCGCGCATATCGTCAGGAGCGAGGATCTGTACCACAGTGCGGCGGACGGCGACGCTGATGGCATCGCTGATACCCAAAACACCGAGGGCGATGAGGGCCATCCAGAACCAACGCGAGAGACCGAGAAGCCCCAGACTCAACGCAAATACGAGCGTGGCGATGATCGATAGCGCGCCTTTTCGTTCGATATTGCCGGCGGCGAGCACAATCCCGGAGCCGAGCAAGGCGCCAATCGCCGGCGCTGCGTAGAGCATACCCAGGCCGCGAGCGCCGACGTGGTAGATGGTTTCGGCAAAGATCGGCAGGATCGGTCGGTAGAAGCCGAACAAGACCGCGAAAAAATCGAGAATGAAAAGCGAAAGAATGATGCGCGTATGCCAGAGAAACTCAAAGCCTTCGATAAGGCTGTGCCAGCCAATCTTGCGGCGTTGACCGATCGGCTGGCCGCTGCCGCGTATCAGATACACCGACAGGGTGGACGGCAGGAGGAGTGCCGCATCGGTAAAATAAGACGCGGCCACGCCGTAAAAGTCGATCAAAAATCCCGCAATCACCGGTGCGGTGAGTTGGGTGCCCTGCATCATGAGGCTCGTCATCGTGACGGCGTTGAGCAGGTGGGATTGCGGCACGAGGCTTGGAATAATCGCCTGCCGTGCGGGACCGCCGAGCACTTGCAGCGCGCCCGCCAGGACGTTCAACGCATTGATGTGCCAGACCTGCACGACCCCGGTTACGGTCAAAATACCGAGGGCGAGCCCCGGTAGCATGTTTAACAGGTGGGTTACGGCGATCAGCCGCTTGCGATTGAGCGTGTCGGCGAGCACACCGCCGAACAAGCCAAAAAAGATGAAAGGCGCCGCTTGAAAAAATCCGGTGAAGCCGAGCTGCACCGAGGAGTCGGACAGCTGGTATACCTGATAAAGGCTCGCGACGTTGCGCATGTGGTTCGCGGTATTGCCGCAAAGAATCGTGACGAAGATCAGACGGTAGTCGCGGATCAGGAGCGAAGACCAAGGGCGGATCGGATTATCGGCCGCGGCGGAAGTATTATCGGTGCTGTTGGTCACGTAGTAGGAAGGAATTGGAATCGCTGGA
>DATBMR010000076.1:0-8680 GCA_036554745.1 Binatia bacterium | reverse complement strand
GGCCACCGCCCCATCCTCTCCGTGGTGACAATAACCTAGCGGCTGGGCCTGAAAGTGATCGTTCCGCTCCTATGCCCGCGATCTCCAGGGCTCGGCCATCGGTCGCTTCGTGGTTACTTAATTGTGGACTCCTTAGTAACTTGAAAGGAGCGCTGCAGGACGATAGAAACTTGTTATGCTGGTTTACGCAAATCTCGGCCGCATGGACTATCTCGCGGCCCTTGCGCTGCAAGAGCAGCTGGTCGCGCGCAAGCAACGAGAGCCATTGCCAGACATGCTTGTCTTCGTCGAACATCCTCACGTGTATACCCTCGGCCGCGGCGGAAACGAAACCAACGTGCTTGCGCCGGAGGAAGTGCCGGTCTATCGCTCGGGCCGGGGCGGCGACGTGACCTATCACGGCCCCGGCCAATTGGTGGTCTATCCGATCATCGATTTGCGATCCAAGTTGCGTAAGGACGTGCATCGCTACGTGAGGAATCTGGAATTTTCGGCGATCCGCACCTTGAGAGACTTTGGCCTAACCGGCACGCGCCGGCCGCCGTTCACGGGAGTCTGGATCAGTGATAAGAAAATCGCCGCCATCGGCATCGCCGTGCGCCGCTGCATCACCTTTCACGGCTTGGCGCTCAACGTGAACCCGGATTTAGAATATTTCAGACGCATCGTTCCTTGCGGCCTTGCCTGGGCCGATGTGACCTCGATGGCGAGAGAAATCGGCACCGAGCACAATCTTACTGAAGTCAGAGAGCGCTTTCTCCTCAATTTCGCCGACATCTTTGGTTACCAAGCTGTTAGAGAAGACCTACCGGACCAAGGTTCGGACAGTTCTTCCCTTGTTCTTCCAACGATTGGAACGACTGGAACGTTTTGAACGATTGGAACGACTAAATTCATGGGCCGAAGACACCCCGACTGGATCAAAGTCAAAGCTCCAGGCAATCCGAATTATCTGCGCTTGAAGCGCATTATGCGCGAGAAAAATCTTCACACAGTTTGTGAAGAAGCGCGCTGTCCGAATATCGGCGAGTGCTGGGGCAACAAGACCGCCACTTTTTTGATTCTCGGAGAAACCTGCACGCGCGGCTGCCGCTTCTGCGCCATTGACAAGGGCAAACCGCTGGCGCTCGATCCTGAAGAGCCGCGCAATGTCGGCCTGGTCGTCAAAGATCTTGGCCTCGCTCATATCGTCGTAACCTCGGTCAATCGCGACGATCTGTTAGACGGCGGCGCCGGGCACTTTGCCAAGACGGTTTTTTGGATAAAGCGCCTCAACCCGGGAATTCGAGTGGAAGTTTTGATTCCCGATTTCGCAGGCAACCTCACGGCGCTGCAAACGGTCGTCAACTCGGGAATCGAGATCCTCAATCACAACATCGAGACCGTGCCCCGCTTGTATGGCAAAGTCCGCCCGGGCCACAGCTACGAGTGCTCGCTGAATGTTTTAAAAGAAACGAAGAATCTTCGCGGCGACGTGCTGACCAAGTCGGGCTTCATGCTCGGTGTCGGCGAAACCGGCGAAGAAGTCATGGTGACGCTGCGCGACCTGCGCGAGCACGAAGTTGACATCGTGACGATCGGCCAGTACCTGCAGCCTTCGAACCGCCAGTTGAAAGTGGAACGCTACGTTACGCCGGAAGAATTTCTCGCACTAAAATCGGCGGCCGAGAAACTCGGCTTTCGCCACGTCGAGTCCGGGCCGCTCGTGCGCAGCTCCTATCACGCCTGGAGCCACGTGAACTAGCCGGCCGCTGAAAAAGCCTCATGCGTTGCGCGCGGCCGATTTCGCGTCGACGTACAAAAAGAGTACACCTCCGCTCATCGATCTTCGCGCGCCTGGGCTCTCAGATCTTTTTGAGCGGCGGCAAATAGTTTTTGGTTGGTACTTCATAGGCCTGGATAAGAGTTGCTTGACATCTTTGGCTTATATTCGATAGCGTCCGCGCATTGTATGCAAGGCCGATCTTTTCTACAAATTCCCGGCCCGAGCCTCGTGCCAGAGCGAGTGGTTCGGGCCATGTCCCAGCCCCTGATCGATCATCGCGGCCCGCAATTTGCGCTACTCCTGCGTGAGGTCACCATCGGACTGAAGGAAATTTTTCAAACCGCTGAAGGACGCGTGCTGCTCTTTCCCGGCTCCGGCACCGGAGCCTGGGAGTCTTCGATCGTCAACACGCTCTCCCCCGGTGACAAAGTCCTTGGCTGTGTGAATGGCCACTTCAGCGACCTGTTTTGTCGAACCGCTACCGCTCACGGCATCGACGTAGAGCGTTTGGCATTCGAATACGGCACCGGCGTACCGGCTGAGCAGATCGAGCAACGCCTGCGCCGAGATCCGGAGCACCAAATCAAGGCGCTGCTGGCGGTCCATACGGAAACTTCCACCGGGGTGACGAGCAACCTCGCCAATCTTCGCAAGGCGATGGATGCCGCGGGCCATCCGGCCCTGCTCATTGTCGATGTGGTGAGTTCGTTGGCCTGCACGGACGTGCAATTTGACGCCTGGAAATTGGACGTTGCGCTGGCCGGACCGCAGAAAGGGCTCATGCTGCCGCCGGGCATGGCGCTGCTGGCCGTGAGCGAGAAAGCACTTCAGGCAAACCGCTCGGCCCAGTGCGCGCGCTCGTTCTGGGAATGGCGCCAAGTATTGGAGAGCAATGCCGCCGGCCATTTCCCTTACACGCCCGCGACCTCTTTGTTATTCGGTCTGAGCGAGAGTCTGAAAATGCTCTCCGAAGAAGGGCTTCAGAACGTCTTTCAGCGCCACGCGCGGCTCGCCGAAGCCTGCCGCCGCGCCATCGCGGCAATGACACTGAGTCTTTTCGTCAAGAATCCGGCAGAATATTCCAACACACTCACCGCCGTCGCCATGCCCAATGGTGCCGACTCCGACGCGTTCATCGATCACGCACTCACGCTTGTCGGTCTTCCGCTCGGCAAGGGTCTCGGGAAAGTCAAAGGAAAACTTTTTCGTATCGGACATCTCGGTAGCCTCAACGAACTGGAACTTTTAGGCGTTCTCGCCGGCATCGAAATGGCATTAAAGAGCTTCGGTGTGAAAATCCCGCTCGCCGCGGGACTGGCGGCAGCAGAGACTTATCTCCTGGAAACCGCCAAAAGCCGGTCTCCGTTATGAGGATCGATACCCATAAGTGTGTTGGTTGCGGCAATTGCTTACCGGTCTGCCCAATGGGCGCGATCTACATCGATCCCTCTAGCAACCGGGCGCGTATCAACTCAGACGAATGCGTCGAGTGTTTCACCTGCTACCGAGGCATGTCGAAAGAGCATTTGAATCCGATGCTAGTGCGCGCAATCCGCAAGACCGCCAAATTTTTTCGCTTCCGCTTCGATCCTGAGCCGGACATCTGCCCCACCGACGCGATCGCGCCGGAGGAGTTGGCGTGGCCGCGGATCGTCCGCCGCGCGTTCTCCGACCCGCAGGTGCCGCATGAATCGACCGGCATTCACGGACGAGGAACCGCAGAGGTTAAAACCAACGACGTCACCAATCGAGTACTGCAAGGTGAAGCAGGCTTTGTCATCGAGTTCGGCCGGCCGGGCGTCGGTGCGCGCTTTCGCGACATCGAGCGGGTCACTGAAGCGCTCGCCAAATTGGGCGTTCAATTTGAACGCAACAATCCCGTCACTTCGCTTATGACCGATTCCACGTCCGGTCTTCTCATGCCAGAAATTCTCAACGAGAAAATTCTCTCAGCCATCGTCGAGATTAAAACTAAACTGGACGAGGTGCCTGCCGTCCTCAAAAAAATCCGCGAGCTTTCCCGCGAAGCGGAGACAGTGATCAGCATTGGCGTCTCGACCCGCTGTAGCGGCGCAGGAGAAGAACCGTTGAAAGAGATCTTGGAGAAAGAGGGCTATCCCACGTATCGGGGAAAGACTAACTTGGGACTGGGGAAAGTTACAGCGGAATTTCGATGACGAACACGCTGCACCGTTACAGCGAGCATTACGCCGTTCAGAGGCCGCCCGACCCCGCGCCGGTCGTGGACGACTTCATCGTCTTCGCGATGGCGACCCGAGGTATCAACGACGACGGTCTGGTTGAAAAGTATCGTACCTTCCTGCGCCTCGCGTTAAAGCATCATCCCGTGAACATCGGCGATGCGACCAAAGGCGGCATGCTGCGACCAAGACAGAACCTGAATCCGACAGCACATTGGAAGCGCAATCAGCTTGCCGATCCCGAGGATGTCATCGCCGGGATCGAGGGGCACACGACCGCGGCGGCAGTTTTTGACAAGTACGAAAACATGAAGGCTTTCGTCGATGATTTGCGCGAAGCCAATCTGGGCATCTCGGTCAACATCAGCGCGCCCCTCGACGCAGCGGCGCGTTGCTGCCGCGACGGCGGGATCGCCCGACACAGCGTCGAATATTCCCTGGGATTTTGCGGGCGAGTCGATAAGCTGCCGGATGCCACCGTGCTGGAGCTTTCGACCATGTGCGGCCATGGCATGCTGTCGGCGCAGTTTGTCAAGAAGATGCTCGAATGGGTCAAAGAGAATCGTCGCACCGCGGCGGAAGTTTCCCGTACCATGGCGCGCTTTTGCAGCTGCGGTGTGTTTAATCTCCGCCGGGCGGAACGAATTCTCAACGAGGCGCGCACGAAAAATCGATGAAGCAAACCGACCGGCCAAATGGTTCAAAAAACCGGAGGCTTGAACGTTTTGAACGATTCGAACTTTTTTGAACCGGTCAGACAAGGAGCACACAATGAAACGTTTCGTCATGGTTATTCTTTTTCTCGGCCTAATGGCACACTCGTCGCGATCGTTGCTTGCGCAGACGATCACGCTGCGCCTCGGCCATGTCGGGTTTCCCGGCTCGCTGTTCGCCATCACCGCCGATGAATATGCCAAGCGTGCCAATGGCGCGCTCAAGGGCAAGGTAGATATCAAAGTCTTCCATTCGAGCCAGCTCGGCAGCGACGAGCAGATGATGAGAGGCATCAAGGTCGGGGCCCCCGAGTTGGTGGCTCCCTCGACAGTCATGAGCACCGTCGACGCCAAATTCGGCGTCTTCGAGATGCCTTACATCATCGTAAGCCGATCTCACATGAAGAAGGTCGCTGAGAACAAACAGGTGCAGAACCAGCTCTTCGGCGGGTTGCCGACAAAAGGAGTCAGGGTCCTGGGAGTGTGGGAAAACGGATTTCGCCACATCACCAACAATGTGAGACCGATCGTGAAGCCAGAGGATCTGCAAGGAATCAAGCTTAGAGTCCCCGGCGGGGTGTGGCGAGTGAAGATGTTTAAAGCCTACGGAGCCAACCCCTCGCCGATGCCTTTAGCGGAAGTTTATTCGGCGCTTCAATCGGGCGTCATGGATGGGCAGGAGAATCCCTTTCCGCAGATCGCCTCGGCCAAGTTTCACGAGGTGCAGAAATTTCTTTCTTTAAGCGGTCATGTCTATACGCCGGCTTACCTGGTAATCAGCGAAGAATCGTGGAAAAAGCTGCCCGGCGACGTACAGGTGACGCTCTCGAAAATCGCCTCCGAGATGGGGGATTTTGCCCGCTCAGAGGGAGAGCGCCTCGACAAAGAGCTGATGCAGAAGGTTGCGCCTCCGATGAAAGCCAACGAAGTGGACAAAGATGCTTTCATCAAAGCTTCCCGTGCGATCTACGACGATTTCGGCAAGGAAGTACCCGGCGGGGCGGAGCTGGTGAAACTCGTCCAGTCGCTGCGGTAACCAATATTTTTGCGCGGCTTGCCTTTGGAATTCAAGGTTCGGCGTTTTGAACCCGAGACACGAAACGCCAAATTCTGAGCTGCCGTGAAAGCCATCCAGGGAATCTTCGGTCGAGTTATTATTGTTCTCGAGTGGTGGGCGGTGCTCCTGCTCGTCATGGTGGTGGCATTAGTTTCATTGGGGGTTTTCTTTCGTTACGTCCTTGACGCATCTCTCGCTTGGTACGATGAGTTCGCTTCTTATCTGCTAGTTTGGCTGACCTTCTACGGCGCGGTCGCCGCCTCTTACCGCCGCCGTCATATCGGATTCGATCTCGTCGTAAACCGGTTCATGCCGGGCACCAGGCGGTTGGTTGAGATTGCCGCCGAGTTTTGCGTTTTAGCAGTCCAGTTTGTGCTGTTGTACTACGGCTGGGTCCTTATGCAGAAAATGGGCGACGAGACTGCAATCTCCCTTCCCTGGGTGAAAATGGGCTGGATCTACAGCGTGCTTCCGATTGCCGGCGGGCTCATGCTTCTGATCAGCCTCGAGCGGCTGTTTCATCTTCTCTTCGGCAGCGGGACCGAGAAAGGAGTTGAAGCGGCATGGAGTGGCTCATCCTCGGAATAATCATTCTCCTGGCGGCCATCAACGTCCCGATCGGCTTTGCTCTCATACTCACTACTATCCTCTTCCTTTTCTGGAACGGAACCGCGTCTCTCAGCGTCGTTCCTTTGAATCTTTTTTCCGGAGCATCAAGTTTCCCGTTGCTCGCGATTCCGCTCTTCATCCTGGCCGGCGGCCTCATGGAAACGTCGGGCATCTCGCTCCGGCTGGTTAACCTCGCCAATAGTCTGGTCGGTTTCATTCGTGGCGGCCTTGCAATGGTGACGGTGCTGGCGACAATGATTCAAAGCGAGATCTCTGGATCTTCCGTCGCTGATGCAGCGGCGATCGGCAACGTCGTGATTCCGGCCATGGAAAAGCGAGGCTACCCGCGAGCGCTGAGCGCGGCGATCGTTTCCAATGCGGCCTCGGCGGCGATCCTCATTCCCCCCTCCATTCCTATGATCATCTATGCCTGGATGGCCGAGGTCTCGGTAGCCAAGCTATTTTTCGCCGGTTTTGTTCCCGGTTTTATCGCCTGCGCAGGCATGATGGGGCTGAGTTACTATTATGCGCGGAAATACAACTTTCCCGTAGAGCAGAAATTCTCTCTTCCTGAGGTAGGAAGATCGACCATCCACGCCTTTTGGGCGCTTTTTATTCCGATCGTAATCTGGGGAGGAATCCTTCTTGGCATTGCCACCGCCACCGAGGTCGCAGCGCTGGCGGTGATCGCGGCATTTGTGATTGGCGCCTTCATCTACCGGGAGCTTCCCCCACGAGAGATCACCCGAGTCTTACATGATTCCGCGGGGCAGACCGCAGTGGTGATGCTGATCGTGGCATCTTCGGCCGTACTCGGATGGTTTTTGACAAGCGAACAGATCCCGCAAAAATTTGCGCGCGCTATTCTCGAAACCACGTCAAGCAAATACCTTATTCTGTTTTTTCTAAATATCTTTTTTTTCGTAGCCGGGATGTTTCTCCATTCGGCGGCGGCGATCATTTTGGTGGTGCCGATCGTTATGCCCCTGATCCGACAAATCGGCGTTGATCCTATCCATTTCGGCATCATCGTGACCATCAATCTCGGCGTCGGCCAACAAACCCCGCCCGTCGCCACGGTGCTCTTTACCACCGCCGCGATCGCGCGTCTCCCGTTTTGGGAAGTGTTTAAGGCCGGCTGGCCGTTTACGATTGTTTTAGTTTTAGTCACTCTCCTGGTTACGTATATCCCGTGGATCAGTCTCGCGGCGGTCAATTTAGTCAACTGGTGATTGTCGCCACACACGTGAAGACCACGAAGAGACGAAGCGACTAACTGCGGATTAGAGAGAACATTTCCACTCACCAACGATTTTTTTTGACTTCGTGCGTCCCGAGCCCTCGTGGTTGTATGCTCCCGAACACGGGGGCCTGCTAACCCGCTGCAACTCGGGCCGCCAACCACCGCGCCGTGCGCAGCAGACGGGCGTCGCCGTAACGAGGTCCGACAAGCTGCACGCCGATTGGCAAATTATCGGCGCTTTGCAGGAGCGGCAAAGTGACGCACGGCATGCCGCACAAAGTCCAGAGCGTGCAGAATGCCGGATCGCCTGTGCTGGAAAGCCCCTCGGGCGCCGCGCTCGCGGCGGCCGGCGTGAGGATCGCGTCGTAGCGTTGTTCGAATAGTTCGACAAAGCTATCGTGGATCGGCGCAATCGAGCTCAGTGCCTTGAGATAGTCGGTCGCGCCGACCTGCCGCCCGCGCTCGATCTGCGCCCGCAGTTGTTCCGACAGGCGATCTCGCCCATCCGTCCATTCGCGTTCGAGGTTGTGAGCCATCTCTGCGGCCATGATTGTCTGGTGCGATTGCCAGGCCTCGCGAGCCGATGGAAACAATTCGATTTCTTCGACTTGACCACCGAGATGTTCGATGAGCTCGGCAAACCCCTGCCGGGTATCCTGGTCGGCACCGTCCCAGTAGGGCGTTTTGATAAACGCAAACATCGGCGCCAATGGCGGCTCTTCGGCGGCGCTAGCCGCGAACGGGATTCGCCCCCGAGGTTGTGTGTCGGGATCATTGTCGTCAAAACCGGCAACTTGTTCAGTCAGGAGCGCGACATCTTCCACCGTATTCGCAAACAGGCCAACGTGATCGAGCGTGCGCGAAAGCGTCAGAGCGCGATGACGCGAAATCAGGCCATGGGTCGGCTTAAAACCGATCACCCCACAATAGGCCGCCGGCCGGATCGTCGACCCGTTAGTTTGGCTGCCGACGGCAAGCGGCACCATGTTTGCTCCGACTGCGGCTGCCGAACCGCTCGAAGAGCCGCCTGGCGTGTGCTCGGGATTGTACGGATTACGGGTTTTCCCCGGCGCAAAATAGGCAAACTCCGTG
>DATBMR010000066.1:0-6060 GCA_036554745.1 Binatia bacterium | reverse complement strand
TTGCCGCAAAGAATCGTGACGAAGATCAGACGGTAGTCGCGGATCAGGAGCGAAGACCAAGGGCGGATCGGATTATCGGCCGCGGCGGAAGTATTATCGGTGCTGTTGGTCACGTAGTAGGAAGGAATTGGAATCGCTGGAGTGTAATTTATCGGCTGCGCGCGCGGGGGTCAAATGATGGACGGCGTCCAAGGCGAAAAATCTCGCATTGAGTGGTCTCGTGTCGCTGCCGGAGACTCAATACGACTGTTTGAAGGGCTGAAACGACTTCAGCGGCCGTGGTTTTTCAGATAATGCTGGCGCATAAGTCCTTGCCGTAATCGTTGCCGTTGGGAGTACGAACGACGGTGTGTACATGCTCGCGGCTCGGTTGGTTGCCGGTACCGCGCGCCTAACGTGCGAACATTCTCTCGCGAACGACGAAAAACGGTAAACCTTTGG
Source organism: Binatia bacterium (assembly GCA_036554745.1). GTDB lineage: Bacteria > Desulfobacterota > Binatia > UBA9968 > UBA9968 > DP-20. Next base: position 5,619 of record DATBMR010000066.1, on the reverse strand, counting down.
AGCGATCAATTCCATGCTCATTCCCGGCATGGGGAACCGTATGGTGCGGGAGTTTTTCGAATATCGGCCCTACACTGCCATCGCTCAATTTCGCAAAGAGATCGTAAGTACGTCGACGACAAAGAGGTTGCCCGGCTGGAACAATACGTGTTCGTGCCCATCAATCCGAACACTGCGTCTGACGAGACCCTTCTAAGCGTCCCCGGACTCACCCTTCAGTTGCTGAAAGCACTCAAAGACCACAGACCCTGCAAGAGCGTTCAGGAGTTCCGTACAGAGATCGGCAAGCATGTGAACGCAAACGAGCTCAGCAGGCTCGAAGTTATTTCACGATCAGCTGAAGACGAATTGGTCCTCCAATCCACACCGTTTCTGTCGTCTGTCAGAGCCGGACATGAGTATGATGCGTGGGTGAAACCCGATCGTCACCGTCGGGTGCTCTCCTCTAAGCCGAGACGGTGGTCGGTTAAAGAATTTCGTTGAGCATGTAGAAAGCGTTGTCTTTCAGTTTGTGCCACAGCCCGCGCTTGCTCCACGCCTCAAGTTCGATTTCTGTGCAATCGGGTGCGTACTTCTCGAAGACTGCATCGAGTCGCTGCGCCGTTGCCGGGTCCAGGATGCCGAGGGTAATTTCATCGTTGGTCTCGAACGACCGGTCGTCGAAGTTGCTTGAGCCGACTGCACTCCACATACCGTCGATGGTCATCACTTTCTGGTGCAGCAGCGTGTGCGGATACTCGAACAGACGCACGCCACAGCGCAGCAGCTTTTCGAAGTTGCGGTGCCCGGCGTGTTGCACCATGGGATTATCGGAACCCCCGGCCGAAGGCATCATCACCCGTACATCGACGCCGCGGGAAACCGCTTCTCCGAACGCGTCGATGGCTTCAGGCTCGGGAATGAAATAAGGATTCTGAATCCAAATTCGCTTGCGGGCGAGGCATATGACCGTATGGTGAAGAATCTTCACGGCAGGCGCCGAGCCTTCCGGCTTTACATACGCCGCATGGATCAACACATCGCCCGCAGGCTCCAGGCTCGGAAACACATCGTCGCCGGCAAACAACTCCCCGGTTTGCCCAGCCCAGTTTTCGCTGAACGCTGACTGCACGCTGTTCACGATGGCGCCGCGCAACCTCAGGCTGATATCGCCGAAGTGTTCGCTGTCTTGAGCGTCGCCCAGCCAACTGTCGACGATGCAATGACCTCCCACGAACGCTTCGCGCCCGTCGATGACGACGATCTTGCGATGGTCGCGGTCGTTCAGCACGCCGATGTTGCGCAAAGCCTTTTCATGGAAAAACACGACGCGGCATCCGGCTTGCTCCATCTGCCGCAGAGCTGACTTGCCGATTTTTTTGGAGCCTTCTGCGTCGAGCAGGACACGCACCTGCTTGCCTGCTCGAGCCCGCTCCGACAGCGCGTCCGCCACGCGCTGACCGAGCACGCCTTCCTTCCACAGAAAGGTTTCGAAATGCACCGACTTTTGAGCGGATCGAATTCGCTCCAACAGCACGTCAAAAAAAGCGCCGTTCTCCAAGATTTCGACGGCGTTGCCAGGGACGGCCGAGCCGAGCGTCAGGCCGGCGAGCGAAGGAATCAGTTCATCGATTCGCGAATCAGATTCAATGTGCAGTTTGGGATCACGGTGGCGTCGAATCGACCAGATGACGATCGACAGCAGCAAAACCACCCCAACCAACGCCACCGCTACAAAAATGTTCATCGTATCTACTCTAGGAGGCCAGATGCAGCGGGGCAAGTCATCGACGGCAAACTCCTCAGACTGCTCGCGGAATGCACCCGCTTACGCGACGGTGCACTTTGTCGCAAGGACCGCAGCACTGCTCGCCGGCGTTGAGACCGCCGCGCTCGAAAACAGTGCCCGGCACCCGTGTATCGATCATACACTGAGCATTGTATGGCACTATTGGTCTTGCTCCGAAAATTGACAGGTAGTCGCAATCGTTATAGAGGTCGGCATCTTGAGGAACCTCGGTTCAAACTTATCGAAGTTGTATACGCGCTCATGAAAGGAGGCAATTATGAGCCCAATCCAATCAGGTGAGGAGATGCGAATGACACGGCGGTCATTGCTTCGCGGCGCGCTCGTGACGGCTGCGATAGCGGCGGCGAGACCCGTGCTGGCGCAGCAGATGCAAACGCACTTGCCGGCGGGGGTCGCGGCTAAGCCAAAAGGTCCGCTCGTCTTTCTCGACTATGACAAAGACGAGATCGACTTGGCCTACGACCAAGCTCCATGGGCACTGAACCGAGGAGAAATTGCGAAGCGCAACGCTCAGAAAAGCGCCGCGACGTTAGCCCGCCTTGGCGCGCCGCGTCGCCTCGCCTACGGCTCGGCCGAGATCGAGAAGCTGGACATCTATATTACCAAGCGGCCCAACGCACCGATCAATGTCTTTATCCATGGCGGCGCTTGGCGTAGTGGCAATGCAAAGGGAGCAGCCTACATGTCCGAGACTTTCGTCGATGCCGGTGCGCATTTTGTTTCGCTCGATTTCAACAATGTCACCGACGTCGGTGGCAACCTAATGATCATGGCCGAGCAGGTGCGGCGCGCCATCGCCTGGATCCACAAAAATGCGGCGAGCTTCGGCGGTGATGCTAATCGGCTCTACGTCTCGGGCACCTCGTCCGGCGGGCACCTCGCCGCCGTTGCACTCACCACCGATTGGGAGAGGGATTTCGGACTGCCGGCGGATACGCTAAAGGGCGGGCTCTGCTGCAGCGGCATGTATGATCTCTATCCGGTCAGTCTGTCGGCGCGTGCGGGTTACGTGAAATTTACCCCTGAGGTGATCGAGAAGCTCTCGCCGCAGCGTCATCTCAAGAAGTTGGTGGCGCCGGTGATAGTCGCTCACGGCACACTGGAAACACCCGAGTTCCAGCGCCAGAATCGTGAATTCGCTGCGGCGGTGAAGGGAGCAGGCAAGCCCGTAACATTCCTCGTTGGCCAGGGCTACAACCACTTCGAAATGTTCGAGACGCTCGGGAATCCCTACGGACTGCTCGGCCGCGCGATGCTGGAACAGATGAAGCTGAACACGGCGTCTTTGTAAGCTTAGCTGGCTACCTAACCGTCACGCGGCGGACCACGCCTCTCAGGTATAACATTACGCGAAGCCACGGCACAGTTGGCGCGGCAGCATAACAGGGGATACGATCGTGGTCGGTGCAGCCGTGACGAAGCTTTCATTGCAGCAGTGACCGGAGCACTGCTGGCACGGCTGGACGGGGGGCGGGCCACGCGCTAGGCTCAGTCCGTAAGTCAAACGATTCCACGGGATTTGAACCATTAATGAGGAGTGAAAACATGGCGAGAATACCAGCGCTGAGCCGAGCGGAAATGGACGCGGAGCAGCAGAAAGTTTACGACGAAACCGTGGCGACGACGGGGCGGGTCGGTAGGGGGCCGTCGGTCGGCTATGCGCATTCGCCTGGCCTCTGGCGGGTTCACAACGCATCGAGTGCGCATCTCCTCAATTGTTCGTTGACATCTGCGCAGGTTCGGATCGTGTCGCTGATGACTGCGCGACACTGGAACGCAGCGTACCCCTGGAGCGCGCAAGCGGCGATGGCGTTGAAAGTAGGGGTCGACCGGGCGACGATTGAGGCGATCAACGCCGGGGAACAGCCGAAATTCACGGACAGGACCGACGAGATGGTGCACGCGGTGGCGCGCGAACTGTTGTCGACGGGGACGCTGGCCGACGACGTCTTCAAGGCTGCCGAATCGACGCTTGGCTATGGACGGCTTGCCGACGTGGTCGGCGTGATCGGCCATTTCGCTACCACCGCGATGATGGCAAATGTGGTGGGCGCCGAACCGCCGAAGGATGCGCCGTCTTACCTCAAGCGTTGAGCGCGGAGGTCGGCGAAGTTGTTTCTAGCAGGTCGGACGGATTATTGATCGAAATTTACACGGGAGAGAATGGCCATGGAACCACGCAGGATTGATGTGAGCAAGGTCGATTTGGACGGGTTGCACGATCCCGAAATAGAGAAATTGAAGAGGCTTCAGCCGCCGGCGGATTTGCCTTTCAAGATCCGCAAAATGGGACATGCCGTGTTGATTGTGCGCGACATCGATATCTCCGTTCGGTTCTACACGCAGTTGCTCGGCTTCAAAGTCTCGGACGTCTATCCCGACAGTATGGTCAAAGGCCGGATGGTTTTCATGCGTTTCAACGAAGACCATCACGGCCTCGGTCTGGTCGGCCAGGGCGGAGAAATCTCCAGGCAACGCGAGTTGCATCATCTTGCGTTCGAGGTGCCGACGATCGACGAGGTATTTCGCGCGAGAGATCATCTGGCGAAAAACGGCGTGCCGATCGATTTCCATGGCCGGAGACGCGCGGGCTCTCAGGTGTCGGTCGAGTTTCGCGACCCCGACGGCCATGCGATCGAAATCTTCTGGGGGCTCGACAAAGTGGATTGGGATGGCGAAGCGCGCCCGCCCGAAGAGTGGGTCCCGAAACATTCGCTCGAAGAAGCCGTCGACCATGCGCCGCCCGGCCAGGACACCACGCTCACCGATCCGAAACTTCGACAGAAATAGGAGAGATGGCGGGGCCGCGCTGAAAGATCGAAGAAGTCTGCCGAGGCGACGAGAAGGTTTGAAGGAGGCGGCCATGCTTCAAGGTTATAAACTTTTTGACGCCGACGCGCACACCATGATGAGCTCGCGCATGTGGGAGACGCTGCCGAACGGATACCGAGCGCGACGGCCTCGGCCAACCCGCGTTCACGATGCCTCAGACCTGGGACGCTGGACCAACGGATGGTTGGTCGAAGGGCAGATTATTCCGCATGCTCTGGGCCCGGGAAGCCAGCCGGGCAACGAGCCCGCCCGAGTGCTCGAAGAGTTCGGTGCTAAGTCAGACAATGAAGCGTTTCCGCTGAGTAGTTTCGATTTATCGGATCCAGCGGCGCGACTGCGAACGATGGATTATATGGGAGTCGATCATCAGATGCTGTATCCCACCACCTTGTACGCGCGCATGACCAGGGATCCCGGGTTCGAAGCGGCGCTGATGCGTTCTTACAACCGTTACGTCGGCCGGCAATGCCGGAGCTTTCCGAAACGCCTTAAGTGGGCCGGCTTACTCCCGCTGCGTGATGCCCGACAAGGGCCGGAAGCGATCGAGGAAATGACCAAGCTCGGCGCCACCGCCGCAGTAGTGTACGGCACCGCCGGCGAGCGCCTGCTGTGTGACCCGAGTTTCGCGCCGGTATGGGACGAGCTTCACCATTCGGGCCTGCCGCTTTGCGTGCATATGGGCATGAGTTACCCGCCGTTTCTGGAAGCCTGTAACGGGTTGCTTGCCGCGCATGGCATCGGCATGACCCTGCCGGCGATGATGGCCTTTGTCGCCATCGTCGGCTGCGGCATGTTGGACCGTTATCCGAATCTCAAAGTCGGATTCCTCGAGTTCGGAGCGGAGTGGGTCCTCTACATGGTGCCGCGCCTCGATCAGTACCTGCCGATCGAGAGAAGCCAGATGCCGATCAAAAGCGATCTGTCGCAGAAAGCCATCGAAGAACAGGCGAGGTCCGGTCGGATTTTTATCGCCGGCGAAGCCGACGATCGAATGCTGC
>DATBMR010000063.1:0-10723 GCA_036554745.1 Binatia bacterium | reverse complement strand
AACCTTTGGCCTCGGTCACATAGACCGGCAAGAAAGCAACATTGACCGAAGACAGACCGACGACGATTTTTGCCGAACTCTGCGACGGAGCCATTCCGCACAGGCAAAGCGTCAGCACGAGCGTAACCAAAGTTGGTTTCATTACCACCCTCCCCTGTTTGACATCTATAACTTTTGGATCACTTTTTCGCCGAACAGCCGCATTGAAGCGAGAATTTCATCTTGAGGCAAGCCGGGCGTCCAATCGAATCGAGGGAGCAGATACGAAATCCCCAGCCGTTCCTTATACTCCTGGATCTGCTCAATGCATTCGGACGGCGAGCCGAGGATGAACCGGCCCTGGGCCAGTTTGTCGAATGCCAACGCCAATTCGTTGGGATCGTTCATCGCCTCGTTCTGTTTCCAGTTGATGTAAATGCCGCGGTACAAATACTCCAGGCAGGGACGCGCCTTTTCAGTCGCCTCTTTTCTGCTGTTGGCGACAAAGGTTTCGCGAATGATCGGGATCTCTGGCGTGCCAACCTTTGCGGCGGCGCTCCAGGATTTGCGGCATAGCTCCACCTGCCGCTCCAGCTCATCGATGGCTGAATGCGGACCGATCATCCAGCCGTCGCCGATCTGCGCCGCGCGCTCTACTGCTGCGTCCGTGTTGGCGGCAAGCCAGATCGGAGGGCGCGGCTTCTGCAACGGCTTGGGGTCTACGCTGACATCGATCAGCTTGAATGCTCGACCGTTAAAGCTCACATGGTCCTCAATCCACAACCTCTTGATGATCTCGATGCCTTCGACGAAGCGCTGGAAACGCTGCTTCCTCGTGAGATTGAACGCACTGAGCTCTTCATTACGGTATCCCAGGCCGAAGGCGGCAAAAGACCTGCCTCCGTTCAGCACATCGAGGCTCGCCAGCTCGCTGGCCACCGTCACGGGGTGGCGCAAGCCGAGGAGCATCACGGCGGTGCCTACGGCACAATGTTTCGCCTCGGCGCATAAGCGCGCCAACGCCGGAACCTGATTTAGTCGCTGCAATCCTGGTATGTTGTAGTGATCGCCCATCGAGAACGCGTCAAACCCGACGGCATCGGCGACGCGCACCTGCGCAATCAAAGTCGGCATCAACGATGGACCGGGTTTTTCGATCGAAACCTGCGGGTTAAGTTGAACGCAAAATTTCATGATAATTTGCCGGCGATAAAAAAGCCGCGATTTGCCGTTCGAGAGTCTCGAACCGGTTAGCCTGCCGAACAGCAACCGTTTTTAAAATGAATCCCTTTCGCTTCGGCTGACCGGCGATTTTTCCGAGCCGTTGTTAGAACCTCCTATGGTTTACGCTTCGCCTTTTGCATCGCTCGCCAAACTTTTTCAGGGGTGAGCGGCAACTCGCGCACTCTTGCACCGGTAGCATGATAAAGCGCGTTGCCGATCGCCGGCGCAACCGAAACAATCCCCGACTCGCCCATCCCCTTGGCTCCGTAGGGGCCCGGACCGTCTTGGTTTTCGATCAACCGGGACTCAAAATGCGCTGGCAAATCCGAAAAGCGCGGCACGCGATAGTCAATAAGATTGGCGTTTAGCGCTTGTCCCTGTTCATAGACCAGCGATTCGAACAACGTATCCCCGAGTCCTTGCATCGCCGCGCCTTCATCCTGCCCCTCGGCTTGCTGCGGATTGATCGCCTTGCCGACGTCGGCAACGGTGACGTAGCGGTCGATCCTGATTTCGCCGGTTTCGCGATCGACGTTGATCGCCGCACCACCCATGCCAGTTTCCCAGAACAACGGAAACGTCGAACCCAAACCTGCTCCCGGCCGCACGTAACCTCGGCCAATCAATTCGCCGCCGGGCATGCCGAAGTAGGCGCCTACGAGTTTACCGTAACTGAGGCGTTTATCTCCGAACCGGGCTTCGCCATTGTCCAACGCGATCGCCTCTGTGCTCGCGTGAAAGACTTCCGCGGCGGCAGCGATCAATTGGCGGCGTAAATCTTCCGCCGCGGCTTTGACCGCGCTGCCCATGACCGTGGTCGAGCGGCTCGCGCCGGTGGAGCGGTCAAACGGCGTCGCGCGAGTATCAGTTCCTTGCATGGTCACCCGATCGACCGGCATCGCCAGTTCCTGAGCGACGATTTGACTGAGAATCGTGCGCGCACCTTGGCCCACTTCGGTGGTGCCGGCGATCAATATCACACTGCCATCGGCAAGCAACCGCACCAATGCAACCGAGACCGGCATCGCTTCGGAGTCCGAAACCCCGACCGCGATACCGATTCCTCGTCCCTTGTCGATCTTCTTAGACGACATTAACGGTTGCACGGCGGCGCTCAGTCCCTGCTCAAGATCGGCATCCATCGGCGTGGCATTGGGCTTGAGGATTTCGCCACGGCGCAAAAAGTTGTTCCGGCGATAGTCCAATGGGTCGAATCCGAGGCGAGCGGCGATCGTGTCCATGTGCGATTCCAGTGCCCAGATCGTTTGTGGCCCACCGATCGAACGCATCGAGCCCGCAGGAACCGTATTGGTATAAACCGCCAGCACGGTTACTTTGCAGTGTTCGAGCCGATAAGGCCCGAGCATACGGCTGATCACGCGCTTCGCTACCCGCGGGCCGTTGTCGGCGTAGGCGCCGGTGTCGAGTAACACCTCCGCTTCGCGCGCAACGAGCCTGCCGTCCCGCTTGACGCCGGTTTTGATACGCAGCCGCGCCGAATGCCGGCGCGTCGTCAACATCGACTCCGTCACGCTCTGCGTCAGGCGCACCGGCCGGCCGCCTGTCTTACGCGCCATGGCGACCACCAAAGGCTCGATCTTGAAATAGGACTTGCTGCCGTAGGCGCCGCCGACATAGGGCACAATCACTTCGACTTTCGACTGGGGCAAGTGGAACATGTGAGCCAGCTCGGAGCGCACGAGAAACGGATGGGCCGACGAGCTCCACAGCGTAATACCAGCCGCATTGAAGCGGGCAACCGCCGTGTGCGGCTCCATGGCGTACTGATAGACCATCGGAAACTCGAATACCTCATCGATGATCTCATCGGCCTGGGCGAAGCCGGACTCCGAATCGCCTTTAACAAACTGCTCGCGATGACAAATATTGCCGCCGAAATTTTCGCCGACGCCGGCGACTTCGTGGAAGTCGCCGGTACTTGCGAAGCGCTCATGCAAGAGCGGCGCACCTTCCGCGATCGCCATGTCCATGTCGGCAACACACGGCAGCTCGCGGTAACGAACCGCGATCAAAGCACCGGCTTCTTCTGCCGTGAGCGGGTCCTCGGCGGCGACGACCGCCACCGGATCGCCGACAAAACGCACGCGATCGGTCGCTACTACGGGGCGATCGCGCAGGCAGTTGCCGAAGTACGGATCGATGTCAGCGAGGTCGTCGCGCGTTAGAATCGCAGCCACGCCGGGCAGGGACGCTGCTATGCTGATATCGATGGCTTCAATAACAGCATGAGGAAGCGGGCTCCGAACCACTTTGGCTTCGAGCAGACCCGGCATGATCAGGTCGCCGGTAAATTTCGCTTCACCGGTGACCTTCTCGATTCCGTCGACACGCGGAACGGAAATGCCGACTGTCATGATGGGGATAAGTTCCGGTTTCCCGTTCGGGTCTGCTGATTCGAGCGCTGGTAGATTGGCATGGTCCGGTGCAGCGTGGGCACAGGTTTATGCTCTCCCCCTCGACGGGAGAGATCTACAGAGGGGGCGATGGGTACCACCTCGAGACAGCACCCCCATCCTGACCTTCCCCCGTCGAAAGGGGAAGGAGGTAATTCCGAGCTGCGCACTCGTGAAACCCTCAAATCACCGAGTGTTCCGGCAGAATTGTCTTTAGTACCCGCAGGTAATTGCCGCCGAGGACCAATTTAATTGCTTCGTCTTTGTAGCCATGGCGCTGCAGGCCGTCGATCAAATTGGGCAAGTCTTCGATTTCCTCGAAGCCTTTGATCAGTGGATCTTTGTGCAACGGATGATGGCGGTCCTTCAAGGTGCGCGGACCGTCGTACTTGACGAAATCCATGCCGAGAGCGATGTGTTCGATACCCACGAGGTTGATCATGTAGTCCATATGTTTGAGCATGTCCTCAATACCGACTTCGCCCTTGCCGACACGTTCCGGTAACGCGAGAATGCCGACCAGACCGCCTTGATTGGCGATCGCCTTGATCTGATCGTCGGCGAGATTGCGCGGATTGTCGAGCATGCCACACGCGTTGGCGTGGCTCACCAGCAACGGGGCGGTGGCGACATCGAGGGACTGAAAAAATCCTTCTCGGTTCATGTGCGACAGATCGACCACCATGCCCAGCCGGTTGGCTTCTTTGATGACTTCAACGCCGAAATTGGTAAGCCCTCCGCCGGTGCGGTTTTCCCAGACGCCGTCGCCGAGCTCGTTGCGAAAATTCCATACGGGTTGCAGAGAGCGGAGACCGAGCCGGTAAAAGTTGCGCAGATTATGAATGCTGCCGTGCAGCGGCATGCAACCTTCGAAGTGAAGCAGAAACTTGACGCAACCCGGTTCGACCTTGTCGGGCAGATCACCGCGCGTCTTGACCATCTGAATCATGCCTTCCGAGCGAGGCGCTTCTTCGAGAAATTGATCGATCTGATCCAGCGCGGTTTCGAGATACCGCCCGGTATTCTGCGAGTGCGAATAAGAATCGCCGCTGATCGCGTAGACGGTCATGTTGATGCCGTCGCGGATCAGGCGCGGCGCGACCCCATCGCGGATTGGCGACTTTTCCCCGATGGAGGTGCGATAAAGCTGTTCATAGACGTCGCGGTGCCCCTCGACCACCACGCTGGTCATCAATAACTCTTTTGCATCCATAATCCGCGGCTGCCTTTCTTGAAGGAATTCCAATATTGCGGTACTAATACCGGCTAAACCCAACTCAGGCAAGTCAAACAACCCCCTTGTTACGTTTAGTGAAACCTCCCTGGCTCATCGGGCTTTTCGCTCTTGCGCTGATGGCAATGGTCGGAGCCTGCAAATCGGCACCTCAGGGGGGCGAAGCCAGCCACTTTCGCGTCAATCTCGGCACGGAACCGCCCAGCCTGGACTGGTCGCTCGCCACCGATCATGTGTCATTCAACGTGATTGCAAACTTGATGGTCGGACTCACCGAATTCGATCAGAATCTAAAACCGGCACCGGTCATCGCCAAGTCGTGGGACATTCTTGACAGCGGCAAAAGAATCGTTTTTCACCTGCGCGACGACGTGCTGTGGACTGATGGAAGGAACGTACGCGCGCACGATTTTGAATATTCGTGGAAGCGCCTCCTCGATCCGAAAACCGCCTCCCAGTACGCCTATATCCTGTTCGATGTCGCTAACGCGCAAGAATACAACGAAGGCAAAATCACCGATCCCGCGCTCATCGGCGTCCGCGCCCAGGACGATCAAACCCTGGTTATTAACCTGCGTCATCCGGCGTCCTATTTTCTCGCGATCACGACTTTCGAAGTCACCTTTCCGCAACGCCAGGATGTGATTGAAAAATTCGACAGCCGCTGGACCGAACCCGAGAACATCGTCACCAACGGACCTTTCCGCATGACTTCGTGGAAACACGAGAATGAAATCCAGCTCACCGCCAACGAGAAATTCTTTCGCGGCAAACCGACGATCGACAAGGTGACCATGTTTATGGTCAACGAGAAAACCACCGCGGTGACCATGTTCGAACAGGGCAACCTTGACTTCATGGATGAATCACACAGCATTCCGCCGCTCGACAAGCCGCGTTTATCGAAGATGCCGGGCTTTAAGGTGGTGCCGCAGCTACGCGGCGAATATTACAGCTTTGCCGTGGACCGTGCGCCTTTCGACGATCCTCGACTGCGCAAGGCCTTCGCCATGGCCATCGACCGCGAAGTGCTTCCCAAAATTCTTCAAGGCGGGCCGACGCCAGCGACTTCATGGATCCCACCGGGCATGCTGGCGCATAACCCCGAAATCGGTCTCAAATTCAATCCCGTCGAGGCGCGGGCGCTGTTGAAGCAGGCCGGCTACCCGGACGGCAAGGGTCTGCCGCGGATCGTGCTCGGTTACAACACCGACGAAGAGAAAAAACTCATTGCCGAAGCGATCCAGAGCATGTGGCAGAAACACCTCGGCGTTGTCGTCAAATTGGAAAATCAGGAATGGAAGGTGTTTCTAAAAAAACTGCAATCCGATCCGTTTCCCGTCTTTCGTTCCGGCTGGGGCGCCGACTACCCGGACCCGGATAACTTCATGAAGCTGTTTACTTCCAACAGCGGCAACAATCACGGCCGCTGGAAAAATGCCCGCTACGACCAAGTGCTCGAGCTCGCGGCGCGCGAGCAGGATGCCAACAAGCGGAGCCGGCTTTACGATGAGGCGCAAAAGCTGCTCACCGAGATCGACGTCGCCATCGTGCCGCTTTACTGGAAATCCGAAGCGACGATGCTCAATCCCAGATTCACTGGCCTCGAGTACAACTCGATGGCCCGTATGGACCTGCGCCATGTGCGACCGGTGGCGAAGTGACGCGCCCGGCTGCTTTACCGCTGTTGGCCAAGTGAGATTCGGTTGCTGACAAGATTGCCAACCATTCAGAAATCACATAAAGAATAACAACCTATCAACTCCGAGGAAGGCGCTTATGGAACTCAGCGAAGATGATGTGCTGCACATTTTGAAACTGATCGATGAGTCCAAGTTCGACTATTTTCAACTCGAAGTCGGCGAACTGAAAATCACGGTCAGCAAAGGCGAGCCGATTCCGCTTCCTGGCGCGGTTCCTCAGCCCGCTGCCGTCATCGCCGCTCCGAACGTCGCTCCCGCGCCCGCACCGGCGAAGCCCGCCGCCACGCCGGCAGCGGCCGCGGCGTCCAAACCCACGGCGATTCCAGAGGGCATGGTGCCGATCACCGCGCCGCTTTTGGGAACTTTCTATGTCGCACCGGAGCCCGGCGCCCCTCCCTTCGTCAAAGTCGGCCAGCAGATTACCGAAGACACCACCGTCGGGTTGATCGAAGTCATGAAGGTGTTTAACAGCGTGCGCGCCGGCGTCAAAGGGACGATCGTCGAAGTGGTCGCGCAAAACGGTCAATTCGTCGAATTCGGCCAGAGCTTGTTCATCGTCAAGCCGTAGGAGACGTTTGGAGTGATGGAGTCATGGATTTGAACCCAATACTCCGGTACTCCTTTACTCCAACCCTCCAGTTTTACCCGCCTCTGACGTTCTCTGAACAGTCCTTAATTCGCTGGTTTTAACATTTCTGGAAGTTTTATGAGCGTGTCCCGAGTTTTGGTCGCCAACCGTGGCGAGATCGCCGTACGCATTATCCGCGCGTGTCAAAGTCTTGGCATTGAAACGGTGGCCGCAGTGTCAGACGCCGATCGCGAAAGCATGGCAGCAGAGATGGCCGACCGTGCCGTGTGCATCGGCCCTGCGCGCTCGACCGAGAGTTATTTGAAGGTCGAAAATTTGATCGCCGCTGCTCACGGCACCGGTTGCGACGCGCTGCATCCAGGTTACGGATTTCTCGCCGAGCGCGCTGCCCTGGCGGAAGCCTGCGGCGACAACAAAATTACCTTCGTCGGACCGAGCCCCGAAAACATTACCATGATGGGGGATAAGCTCGAATCGCGTAAGATCGCGCGTAACGCGGGCGTGCCGCTCGTGCCGGGCTCCGATCACGCCAAAAACCCGCACGAAGCGGCCCACCTCGCGGCGCAGATCGGCTATCCTCTGCTGCTCAAAGCCTCCGCCGGCGGCGGCGGGCGCGGCATCAAGCTTGTGTGGAGCGCCCATGAGATCGAGGACACTTTTCGCACCGCCGCCGCCGAGGCGCGCGCCGCTTTTGGCAACGACACTCTATATATTGAAAAATATGTCGGCAATGCGCGCCACATTGAAGTGCAAATCCTCGGTGACCTGTACGGCAACGTCCTCCATCTGGGTGAGCGCGATTGCTCCTTGCAGCGCCGCCACCAAAAGATCATCGAAGAAGCACCCGCCTACGCCGTACTCCCCGAGGTTCGCGCCAAGATATGCAACGCCGCGGCAACCTTGGCGCGCAGCATTGGATATCGGAGCGCGGGAACCATCGAGTTCATTTATGATAACGACACCGCCGAATTTTATTTTCTCGAAATGAATACCCGCATTCAGGTCGAGCACCCGGTAACGGAAACGATTACTGGCGTGGACTTGGTGCAACAGCAGCTACTGATCGCGCGCGGCGAGCCGCTCACGCTGAAGCAACCGGACATCCAATTCAACGGCCATGCGATTGAGTGCCGCATCACCGCCGAGTCACCGCAACACGGGTTTCGCCCGTGCCCAGGGCGGATTACCGAATGGCAGGCTCCCGTCGGACCTGGCATTCGCCTCGATAGCCACTGTTATCCCGGCTATTTCGTGCCGCCGTATTATGATTCGCTTCTCGCCAAGTTGATCATTCACGGCGAAACGCGCCAGGCCGCTGCCGATTTGACATTGAGCGCTCTGAACAATTTTCATGTAAGCGGCATCGATACGCTCATTCCGTTTCTCAAAGACGTGATCGCGGATCCAGAGTACCGTGACGGCAAAGTCAACACACGCTGGCTGGAGAAAAAGCTAGAGTCCTACACCGTGCCGCTCGGTTAGAGAAATGCACCGCGGACCCGCCGAGTACACGGAGGCAAGCATGAACATAATCTCTACACGAACTGTGAACTCCGTGCCGCTGCGGTGAAGCTCGAACTTTCCCATGGCTGAAGTAAAGTTCGTCGACACCAGCCTGCGCGACGGCCAAGCGAGCTTGTGGGCGGAAAACATGCGCACCGGCATGATGCTGGTAGTCGCCGACCGGCTCGATAACGCCGGCTATCGGGCAATCGAGCTGATCGCCTCGAGCCATATTAAAAAATGCGTTCGCGAGCTGCGCGAAGACCCCTTTGAGCGCATGCGCCTGGTGGCGAAGCAAATCACCAGGACGCCGCTGCGCGCCATCGGCTCCGAACGTTTGAGCGCATTCGAACTCACTCCCGACACGGTAAACGATCTCTGGTTCGAGCGCATGGTTGCCAATGGCATCAAACAGATTCGGATCTCGAATCCGTCGAACGATCCCGCGGGCTGGCGCAAATCTGTCGCGCGCGCCAAGCGCAATGGGCTCTGCACGGTGCTGAATCTAATCTTTTCGGTCTCACCGAAACATACCGACGATTATTATGCCCGTAAGGCACGCGAGGCCGTCGCCCTGCGGCCCGATTTTATTTGCCTCAAGGATCCCGGCGGATTACTGACTCCTGAGCGTACCGTCGCGCTGATCAAGGTGATCCGGCGCCAGGCGCCGAACATTCCGATTGAGCTACACGTTCACTGCACTACGGGACTCGGGCCGCTATGCGCGCTCAAAGCGATCCAGCTCGACGTTGATCTGATCGACACCTCCGTTCCGCCGCTCGCCAACGCTTCTTCCAATCCGTCGGTGTTCAACGTCGCGCAAAATGCGCGGGCGTTGGGCTATGAGCCGGTCATCGACGAAGCGGCGCTCAGGTCTGTCCAACGCGATCTGACTTTCATCGCTCGGCGTGAGAACATGCCGATCGGCGCGCCGGTGGAATACGAATACAGCCAGTATGTCCATCAAGTCCCCGGCGGCATGATCTCCAATTTCCGTTTCCAACTGAGAAACTTGGGTATGCTCGACCGGTTGCCGCAAGTATTGGAGGAAACCATTCGGGTGCGCGAAGATCTTGGTTATCCGATCATGGTAACCCCGCTGTCCCAGTTCGTTGGTAGCCAGGCCGCCATCAATGTGATCAGAGGCGAACGTTATGCGCAGGTAACGGACCAAGTGATCCAGTACGCCACGGGTCACTGGGGTCACGAAGCCGCCGCCGACGTCAATCCGGAGATCAAGGCGAAAATCTTGGATCGGCCTCGCGCCAAAGAGTTCGCCGCTTGGGCGCCGCCACAACCAACGATCGAAGAGTTGCGCAGCAAGCTCGGCGGGCCGAGCATGACTGATGACGAGTTGTTGATGCGCTACGTCGTCGGCAATGAAGACGTCGAGGCCATGCGGCTGGCCGGCGCGCCGCGACAATACAGCGACGCGCGCAATCCGCTACTCACACTGGTTCGAGAACTGAGCCACAGAGAAGACTGCCGCCAAATTTACGTACGCAAAAACGAGTTTCTGCTGAAACTCGAAAAACGGAAATAAATCGAACCGATCGCCGAGTCGGGACAGTCGACCACACCGAAGCTACGAAGTGTGTTCATGAGCTTACGCTCGCCCACAGAACATGAAAAGGGCAAGGCTGTTCACCCCCATCTCTTTCTTCCCCGGTCCCGGGGGAAGATGAAGAAGGGGGACCGCAAGGGATCAAGTGACTTCGACGGTTCCACGGATCGTATTTTCGAGAGAGAGGCACGAAGACCACGAAGCTGAGCAAATGAATTGGAATATCGCGCATTCGTGTGGGTCGTGTCCCGCGTCGTGATTGGGAGTGACCGTCGGCGCGGCGAAAAATTCAACCTGAGTTTGCCTAGGAGGTGGGCAGTTCGGTAAACATAACGAAGCGCGCGCGGCGGTTTTTCACGCGGCACTCTTCGCTTTGGTCGAAGCAGGCAGGCGCTTCCTTGCCATAGCTAATAGTGACCAGGCGATCGGAGTCGATGCCTTGGTTTACGAGGAAATCTTTCGCCACCTGTGCGCGTTTGGCGCCGAGCGCGAGGTTGTACTCCGCCGACCCGA
>DATBMR010000062.1:0-3443 GCA_036554745.1 Binatia bacterium | reverse complement strand
CTCGCCGACGAGCCGACCGGTAATCTCGATTCCAAAAACGGTATGGCGGTGCTCTCGTTGCTGCGGGAGATTAGCAAACAGGATGGATGCACGGTCGTCATGGTGACCCACAGCGACGAAGCGGCCGAATACGGCGACCGGCGGATCTATTTGCGGGACGGCCGGGTCGAAAAGGAATCCGCCTGATGCTGGGCTTATTGTCCGCCGTGTCGTGGCGCCATGTGGCGCGCCACCGACTGCGCTCGTTGCTGACTTTCTTCGGCATCGCCCTCGGCGTCGCCGTCGTGGTCGCGATCGCGGTGGTCAACCGCTCGTTGACGAGTTCGTTCCAATCAACCATCGATCAAATCGCCGGCAAGGCGGTTCTGCAGGTGGCGAACGGCGAAAGCGGCGTGGCAGAGTCTCTGTTTCCGCTCATTCGCGACACCGCGGGTGTCCGCGACGCCGCGCCGGCGGTTGAAGGCTTCCTGCCGGTGGCCGGCCTGCCTGGCGAGCACTTGTATGTTTACGGCGTTGATCTGCTCACCGACTTCGCGATTCGTGAGCATCAATTCGCCGGGCTCGAGTTCGGCTTCGATCAGGCGCTCGATTTCATCGCCCGTCCCGATTCGATCGCGGTGACGGAATCGTTATCGCGCCGCCTGACCTTGCCGGTCGGCGCAAAAATCGTCTTGCTCACCAGCCAAGGCAAGCGTGAGTTTACGGTGCAGGCGTTGTTGAAGGAGGAGGGGACTGCGACGGTCTTCGGCGGCAGCTTTGCTCTCATGGATTTGCCGGCGGCTCAGCGCGCTTTCGGTAAAGAAGGCAAGCTCGACATCGTCGATCTGACTGTCGAAGAAGGCGAATCGATCGAAGCGGTGCAGCGGCGCCTCGGCGAGCGCCTGCAAGGCGCTGCGGCGGTCGAGCGGCCGCGCAAGCGCGGCGAACAGATCGAGCTTTTGCTTACTTCGTTCCGCGTCGGGCTATTCTTCGTCAGTTTGATTGCGCTGTTCGTGGGCTTCTTTCTTATCTACAACACCGTTTCGGTATCGGTCATCCAGCGTAAAAAGGAATTCGGCACCTTGCGTTGTCTGGGTATGAAGCGGAGCGAATTGCTGCGCTTGATCGTCATCGAAGCTCTCCTCTTGGCGCTCGCCGGATCGATATCGGGGGCATTGCTGGGATGGTTGCTGGCGCGGGCGGCGCTCTTCGCCGTCGGTGAAACGGTTGGCAATCTATTTTCGCTGATGGATCTCGCCGGCGCCGCCTTCACCCTGCGCGAGTTGATCATCGCGCTCGGCAGCGGGGTTGTAGTCGCCGTCCTGGCTGCGCTGCATCCTGCCGTCGAGGCGATGCGAGTCAGCCCGCTGGAGAACGCCAGGCAAGCGGTGTGGCAAGCGGCGCGCCATGGCGATGCTTTCTGGACTAACCGCATCGCGATGCTGTGTTTCATCGTGGCGCCGGCGCTGTTGTTGATTGCGCCTTGGGTCACGGGTCCGGTCGAGAAGTTCAGCGTCGGGGTCATCGGCATGTTGATTTTTCTGCTCGGTTTGGCGGCGTTGTCTCCGGCGTTGATCCGTTTCGCGGCGCTTCGCTTACGGCGGTCGCAATGGGCCGGATATTCTGCGGTCGAGCTGCGGCTGGCCGCCGACAGCCTGTACCGTAATCCGATCCGCTCGGGCATCAGCGTGGCGACCATGGTGATCAGCTTGGCGGCTATTTTTACCATTGCCGCATTTGTCAACAGCGTGCGCGGTTCTTTGCTCGTCTGGGTGGATCAGATGGTCACGGCAGATCTGATCGTCAGCTCCGGCGCGCGAACCGCGGGCCCGCGAAACGTTCCGCTGCGTGAGGATCTCTTGCCCGAGTTGCGAAAGGTGCCCGGCATACAAGTCATCGACCTCTACCGGCTAATCCGTTCGAGCCATCAAGGAAAACCAATCATGATCGAGTCGTTCTCGGCCCGCGATTCGGCGGCGGTCCGGACCCTGCCAATGGCCGAGGGCGACGGTGAGCGGGCATTGCGCGCTATGGCCGAAGGCGAAGGGGTCATCGTCAGTGAAAGCTTCCAGAGCAAGTTCGGCGCGGGACGCGGCGACATCCTCGAACTGTCAACTCCCTCCGGAAAACGATCGTTTCGCGTGCTCGGCGTCTATATCGATTATTCTTCGGATTCGGGCAGCGTTTTGCTCGATCGCGCGCTATACAAAAAATATTGGCAAGATGAGCTGCTTGACGCGTTTGATCTATGGCTCGAGCCCGGCGCCGACGAGCACAAGGTCATCGAGACGATCAAGCGGAGGCACGGCGAGCAGTATCAGCTCTTCATCAGCACCCATCGCGAGTTGCGGGAAGCCGTTGTGCGGATCATGGAGCAATCCTTCGTGGTCAATTACGCGGTTGAGATCGTCGCCGTGGTTGTGGCCGTTTTCAGCGTGATCAACGCGCTCCTGGCGTCGGTGCTCGACCGCACCCGCGAGATCGGCGTCCTGCGCGCGATCGGCGCGACCCGCGCGCAGATCCAGCGCACGGTGGTCGTGGAGGCCGCCTGGATGGGGGTGCTTGGCGGCCTGTTGGGTTTGGTTGCCGGTACTGTGATGGCCTATCACCACGTGGTCTACAACACCAAGGAACTCACCGGCTGGACGTTTCAATTTTATTACCCTTACGACGTCGCAGTACTTGCGGTCGTCGCCGCGATCCTGCTGTGTTTGCTAGCGGCGTTTGCCCCGGCCAAACAAGCCGCGTCAACCCCGATTGTGACGGCGATCGGTTACGAGTAGCAGCGCAACAAAGCCGGCATAAGAGATCTCACCACGAAATGGTTCTTGAGCTTACGCTCGCCCACAGAACATGAAAAGGGCAAGGCTGTTCACCCCCATCTCTTTCTTCCCCCGGTCCCGGGGGAAGATGAAGAAGGGGGACCGCAAGGGATCAAGTGACTTCGACGGTTCCACGGATCGTATTTTCGAAAGAGAGAGGGACGAAGACCACGAAAGTTGAGCGAATGAACTGGAATATCGCGCATTCGTGTGGGCCGTGTCCCGCGTCGTGATTGGGAGTGACCGCCGGCGCGGCGAAAAATTCAACCTGAGTTTGCCTAGCAGGGTGATGAAAAACCCAGGTTGCAGGCTGCTCAAAAAGACCTCAGAGCCGAGGCGCGCGACAAATCGGCGAGCGGAGGCGTACTTAGCGCGTACGTGGTAGCGAGACGATCGAGCGCAACGAAGGATATGAGTCTTTTTCAGCAGCCTGCTAGGAGGTGGGCAGTTCGGTAAACATAACGAAGCGCGCGCGGCGGTTTTTCACGCGGCACTCTTCGGTTTGGTCGAAGCAGGCAGGCGCTTCCTTGCCATAGCTAATAGTGACCAGGCGATCGGAGTCGATGCCTTGGTTTACGAGGAAATCTTTCGCCACCTGTGCGCGTTTGGCGCCGAGCGCGAGGTTGTACTCCGCCGACCCGA
>DATBMR010000055.1:0-3945 GCA_036554745.1 Binatia bacterium | reverse complement strand
GCAAAAGCCGGCGCCGCAGCGAAGAGCACGGCAGCAAGCAATGCAAACTTGACGAACCTCTTCTTCATTTTGCCTCCTTTGCCTCCCAGGATTTTAAAGTCTTCAGTTGGGTACTACTTTCGGCGGTTTTTAACCTAACCGCGCCAACCTGTCAAGTCTAAAGTTGTAGATTAGATAGGCCGTATATCTTACTTTTTGGCGCTCCTAGGCAGAAAAGGCCGGTTTTTGGCCGACATAGGACCGGTTTCCAGTCTCTTAGTCGTACACTTGGCGGGTGACGCTGTGGCTACCATTTTGGTACCGGAACGCTTGCCAATCAGGCCAATTAGCGTTTGCCGCCAGACTGAGCGCTTTCCTGGCAGCTACAGGGCAAAGCGCGTCATGATGATGCAACGTTGTGATCCGAGTCGCGCTTCAGTAAACTTTGATACATCGATGTTAGCCAAGCGAATCATTCCATGCCTCGATGTAAGAGCCGGGCGGGTCGTTAAGGGAGTCAACTTCGTTGATCTACGCGACGCCGGAGACCCGGTTGAGATCGCACGCATCTACGACCGTGAAGGGGCCGATGAGCTCTGTTTCCTCGACATCACGGCATCCCATGAAAACCGCGGCATCATGCTCGACGTCGTAGCCCGTACGGCCGAGCAAGTTTTCATGCCCCTGACCGTCGGGGGAGGAATCAACAATCTCGCTGATATCCGCGCGCTCCTGAGAGCGGGCGCCGATAAAGTTTCGATCAACACCGGCGCGGTAAATCGCCCCGATTTCGTCCGCGAAGCGGCGGCAATGTTCGGCAGCCAGTGCATTGTCGTCGCCATCGACGCCAAGCGCGCCGGCGATCACTGGGAGGTGTTTACTCACGGCGGAAGAAAGCCAGCCGGGATCGACGCCGTCGAATGGGCTGCGCGAATGGAAGAATTCGGCGCCGGCGAGATACTGCTCACCAGCATGGACCGGGATGGCACAAAAGCCGGTTACGACCTGACACTAACACGGAAGATCTCCGACCGGGTCGGCATACCGGTGATCGCCTCCGGCGGCGTCGGCAACCTTGAGCATATTTACGAGGGATTAACCGTAGGTGGAGCGAGCGCTGCGCTGGCGGCCTCGATCTTTCATTTCCAAGAATACTCGATCGCCGAGTGCAAGACTTATCTGGCAAGCCGCGGCGTCACCGTACGCGCGGCGCACTGATTACTCTCTGCGCCTCTTAGCGTTCGACTCGGCAGGCGGTTCCAAGAGCGCGCGTTTCCGCGGCGGGTCGAAGAACGGGAGCTTAACAACGCTGGCTCCGGTGGTTTTTCGTTTGTGGTTTACTGTCACTTCCATTTCAACCCGCGTCTCGGGTGACGAGTAATCTTGTTCGATAGTCGCGAGCGCGATGTATTTTTTCAGTACCGGAGACCACGCGCCGGTCGTAGCCTGGCCCACTTGACGGTCGTCCTTATAGAGCGGCGCGCTGCCGCGCCACGCCGCGGTGGGAAACTCGGGGGGCAAACCGATTTGCGTAAATAGTCCCTCATAGTTACTCAAAGCGACTTCGAGTCCGACAATTTGACGAGCGGGTCCTTTTTCGTGCAACGTTCGTAGCGCCGCGGCACCGACGAAATGAGGTTTCTTTAGATCCACCGTCCAACCCAATCCGATTTCAAAAGGCGAATACCGTTGCGATGGGATCAAAGCCCTTTCCGCGCTCGTATAGTCGACCTCCAGAAGAATGAAGCCGGCCTCCAAACGCGCAACGTCGAGCGCCAACAATCCCGCCGGCTTGATACCAAACTTCGCGCCCTGTTCGAGCACAATATCCCACAGGCGCTCGGCATATTCGGCTCCCAGCCAAATCTCGTAGCCCAAATCACCGGTGTAACCGGTCCGCGAGACCATAACCGGGAGGTCTTCGAGCTTGCCTGACGCAAAGCGAAAAAATCTCAGTCGCCACAGCTCAAAATTGACGAGCCCGGCAAGAATGCTGAACGCATTGGGTCCCTGGAGCGCCAGTGCGGCGATACGCTCCGTAACTTCCTCGACGGAAACATCCATTGCGACAGCGTTGAGCCTGAGCCAGCGAAGCGCCGGCTCGGCCAGATGAAAGCGAAAATGATCCGCCGCGATGCGAAACACCGTGCCGTCCTGAATCACCGCACCGTCGTTTTCACAAAGGCAAGCGTAGAGCGCCTGACCGACGGCGCAGCGGGACGCGTCACGGGTGATCACACGGTTCACCAGCTTCGCGGCATCTTTGCCGCGCACATCGTATTTGTACAGGGGTGAGACGTCGATCAGGCCGGCGCTGTTACGGATCGCGTGATACTCATAGTCGTGGACCACTTCATAGGAGCTGGCGGCCCAATAGCCGGACCAGATGCGCCAGCTTTGGCTTGCGGACAACGCGGAGGTGCGCGAGTGAAAGGGAGTTCCGACAGGCATAAATTATTTTGGATTTGCGATTTCGGGTTTGGCTGCGTCGAAATCCACTCGTCGCGTTGACTTGCTCGACAAAATTACCAAATATGCCCTCTTAAGCAAATTCACGCCATGGCAAATTATGACGCGATCGTTATTGGCG
This sequence comes from Binatia bacterium, assembly GCA_036554745.1. Lineage (GTDB taxonomy): Bacteria > Desulfobacterota > Binatia > UBA9968 > UBA9968 > DP-20. The sequence continues at coordinate 1,376 of DATBMR010000055.1, read as the reverse complement.
GCGGCCACAATGGCCTCACTGCTGCGGCCTATCTCGCCAGGGCGGGGAAAAAAGTGCTGCTCTTGGAGAGGCGCCATGTGCTTGGCGGCGCAGCAGTAACCGAAGAAATCTATCCCGGCTTTAAATACTCGGTCTGTTCCTATGTCGTAAGTCTGCTTCGCCCGGAGGTAATCCGTGAGCTGGAGCTGCCCAAATACGACTTGGAGATCATCCCGCTCGATAGTACGTTCACACCGCTCCCCAATGGCGATCATTTGTTCCGTTCCGGCGATCATGCCCAGACCCGTCGCGAGATCGCCCGCCATTCCGTCACGGACGCGGACGCTTACGATCTCTACGGCCAATTGATGGTGCAAATGGCGATGGCGGTCAAACCGCTGCTCGGCATGGTTCCGCCGGAACCGACCACGTGGAAGCCCAAGGATCTCTTTGGCTTGGCACGCGTCGGCAACCATTTCCGCGGCTTGGGCGAGAAGCTGCTTTACGACTTGACCAAGCTCATGACCGCGAGCTCCGCCGATTTTCTCGATGAGTGGTTCGAAACCGACGCGCTCAAAGCGACCATGTCGGCAAGCGGCATTATCGGTACTTTTATGGGCCCGCGTTCGCCGGGAACGGCCTACGTGCTGCTCCACCATTATATGGGCGAGCTGGACGGCGCTTTTCGTTCATGGGGCTTCGCGCGCGGCGGCATGGGCACGATCAGCCGGGTCATAGCCGACGCCGCGCGTCACCACGGCGCCGAGATCAGAACCCAAGCCGCGGTCGAGCGTGTCATCGTCAAAAACAACCGGGCTTGTGGCGTCGTTCTCGGTTCCGGCGAGGAATTTAACGCCAACGTCATCGTGTCGGGCGTCGATCCCAAGCGAACGTTTCTCAAGATGATCGACAGCACCGACCTCGACAACCAATTCTTGAAGCAAGTGAGCGATTTCAAGATCCGCGGTTCGTCGGCCAAGGTCAACCTGGCACTGGACACCTTGCCTAATTTTACGAGCATGCCGGGGAAAGGGCCGCACTTGGCAGGCGCCATTTCGATCAGCCCGAGCCTCGACTACATCGAACGCGCCTACGATGACGCCAAGTACGGCGCCTTCTCACGGCGGCCATACATGGACATCATTCTGCCCTCCGTGCTCGATCCATCCATGGCGCCCCCGGGAAAGCACGTTATGTCGATCTTTGTTCAGTACGCGCCTTATGCTCTAAAGAGCGGCACCTGGCCGGAGCAGCGCGAGGCGTTCGGCGACACCGTCATCGAGACGCTGAGCGAATATGCGCCCAACATAAAAGACATCATGCTGCACCGCCAAGTGGTAACTCCTTGGGATCTCGAACAGGAGTTCGGCCTTACGGAAGGCAATATTTTTCAGGGT
>DATBMR010000032.1:0-19071 GCA_036554745.1 Binatia bacterium | reverse complement strand
TGCGACGGCGGACAAGAAAACGATCGGGTTTGGGCTGTGACCGCCGTAATCGTGAAAATAATGCTCGACGGTCTTTACGGATGCGTAGCCCAACTCATCCGCCCGCTCCGACAAGCTCAGTCCCTGCGAAAAATACTCGGCAGTGGACATGTCGGCTAGGCGAAATGATGGAAAGAAGTTAAGTCCGAAACGCATTTTCTTCTATCTCTGCAACTGCATCCAACACGGGCTGAATGTCCGTTGGTGAGCTCGCGATCACGCGTAGAATCTCGCTGGTTGCGGCCTGTTGCCCTAAAGACTCGGCCAGCTCTCGGCGCAAAGAATCAAGAGTTTGGTCGCGCCTGGGCTGAGATTTTTTTCGTCGCCGCAGCGCGCGGCTTTGCCTTGGTATTTTTCCCACCCTTTTTTATGGTCACAGCCATTGAAAGATCCGATTAAGAGATGGCCACGGGCGAAGCGACGAGAGAAAAGCGGATTAAGGCCTAGGATTGGCGCGCCCGAAGGTTGGCCGACTTGTACGCCAGCTAGTTCCTGGCGTCAAGTTAAGACGAAACCCCGGGAGATCACGGCAGATAGGAAGCACGAAACCCGAAACAAATTCAAATGACGCGAAGCTCAAAATTTCAAATGAACTCGTTTCGGATTCAGAGTTTTTGATTTTCTTCCATTCAGTTCTATTTGGCTGCGCCGTTTGCTTTGCATCTCGTGCTTCGGTTTTCGAATTCCGGTATGGTTGTGGCAAATCCGCCGGGGGGAAGGAGTGATCAAGGGTTGACAAACTGGAAAGGACTGGACTAAGCTTAGTCCACTATGACCCAGGTCAATATCCATCAAGCCAAGACGCAGTTTTCTCGGCTGGTCGATCTGGCTGCCGGCGGGGAAGAAGTCATTATTGCGAAGTCAGGCAAGCCGGTAGCTCGATTAGTTCCCTACACGCCGAAGGGCGTGGTGCGCCGGCCCGGGAGCATGCGCGGCAAGATTCGGATCAAGAAAAATTTTGACCAACCGCTTCCGAAAGAGCTGCTTGCTGGGTTCGAAGGAAAGTCATAAATCGTGCGATTGCTCCTCGATACCCACGTTCTTCTTTGGTGGTTGTCGGATGACCGCAAACTAGCGAAGCCCGCACGCGATCTCATTGCCAGCCCGAATAACGACGTCCTCGTGAGTTCGGCATCGGCTTGGGAAATATCAATCAAGGCAGCGTTAGGACGGCTTGAGATTGAACTGGACGACTTAGAAAATGCAATCGTTCGTACCGGCTTTCGGCCGCTGCCGATTGGCTTGCGGCACGCCCTAACCGCCGGACGCCTGCCCAACATTCATCGGGATCCATTCGATCGCATGCTCGTCGCTCAAGCGAGCGTCGAGGAATTGCGCGTTGTTTCTCACGACCGCGTGTTTGAGCGCTACGGGCTCAAGGATGAGGGCTTGCCGCCGATTATAGTGTGAGTCGTTCTCCGATCTTCGCGCCTTTGCGCCTTTGCGGGAGAACCGTGAATTGTGTTCGTGATTCGTGATCGTGCGAGCAAGCGCACGATGTTCGCGCAAAGCCTTGACACTCGCCACGGTTGCAAACAAATGGTTTAAAAGCACGAAACTCATTTCATTGACAGGACCCACTCTATGTTGCTATCTATGTAGCCACAAGGAGCACGGCCATGGCAAAATTTGCGACCGTCAGAGACTTGAAAAACCAGACCACGGCGCTGATTCGCGAGGCGGAAAAAGGCAGGGCTGTTGTCGTTACACGCCGGGGCAAGCCGGTGGCCACGCTTAAACCCTTCGAGCAGAAAGATCTCGAGAAAGAAGAACGTTATCCGACAAGCGCCTACGACAACTTAAAGAAAAAAATCTCCGCCAAATACCCCAAGTTGGCAAAAGAAACTCCGGAACAGGCGCGGCGGCGATTCGACAAGATCACTGAAAGAATAAGACGGTCCCTCCCCTTTAAGACCTGGGAAGAGATGGACAAGTTTGCCAAAGGGGACCGGCATGGTCTTACTCGATAGCAATATCTTCATCCTTGATCGATTCTTCCCTCGCGACTCACTCTATGCGCAAAATAAGGCTTTTGTTGAGGAACTTGCTTCGATGGATGCCGCAATTTCGTCTTTCACTCTCCTAGAAATTTGCGGTGCTGCATCCTTTAGGCTTTCGGCCGACGAATTGTCGGCCTGGCTCTTCGGCTTTGGCGCCATCTACTCCGTTGCTGTTTTGGATGTTCATGGCTTGACGAACCATGATGGCGAGGCTTGGTGGAGTGCCTTCGTTGAACAAGTGGCAACCAACCTCGCCAAGAAGATGACGTTCGGTGATGCAGTGCTGCTCCGTGAGGCAGAGCATTACCAGGTCGAAGCCATAGTGACTTGGAATACAAAAGACTTTGTCCGGCGTACGCCCGTGAACGTGCTCACGCCAACCGCTTATCTACAGCGCCGCTGAAGGGTCAAAGAAATAAAAAAGGGGCACGGCGTTCCGTACCCCTTTCCTTGATGCCCTCTAATGAAAGATATAGGGACGGGTTTGGAACCCGCCCCTACATCTTTCTTGCCGACCTGAATGCCGTTTACTGATGCGCCGCGGCTTGTTCCTCCAGAGACAGGTTGATGTGATGATGCGACTTGGATACCGGGCCGATGCCCTTGATGATCGTCTGCCAGTGCTCGCCTTCATCCTCGCTATAAAAGACATCGCCATCCGTTGTACCGGCAAAGATCGCATAGCCGCCGTTCCACACGTCCATCGCCATGCCTTCGATGTTGGCGCGGATGTGGTCCGGCAATCCGCCGGTCAAAATATCCCAGGTCTTGCCGCCATCCCGGCTGCGTGCGATACGCGCATCGGCGGTGTGCAGTTTTCTCCAGGTGCCGGGTCCGGTTTTGGCGCCAGCGACGAACAGCAGATTCGGATTGCGCGGGTGAACAAAGAACGGATCGACGTAACCGATGCGGAAATCCCTCGGCGTCATGCTTTCCCAGGTCGTCCCACCGTCGCTACTGACGCAAAAACCCGCCGGTGTTTCCGGCCCGCAATTTGTCGTCGGGGCGGTGCCGTAGAGCTTGTCAGGATCGTTGGTCGGAATCAGCACGCGGTGGGCGTCGGGATTGATATTGTCGATGGTCGTCCAGGTCTTGCCGCCGTCCGTGCTGCGCAAAAATCCGCCCACTTCAACGGCGACGTGGATAATGCTCGGGTCCTTGGGGTGAAAGGTAATGCTCTTTGCGTGCGCCTGATGGGGCGGGCCGGGAAATGTCCATTTTTCGACCCCTGGCACTTGGCGCAACCCCGGCAACTCCGTCCAGCTTTTGCCGAGATCGTCGCTGTAAAACAGGTGCGCCGGCTGAGTGCCGGCATAAACACGCGGCTTGCCATTGACCACTTGCGTTGCGAGAGAATAGATCTCTTTGTCGCCGATGCCGCTATCGCGCCGCTCCCAAGTCTTGCCGAGATCTGTGCTGGCGTAGATCTCGCAGCTGTAAGTTCCGCCGAAAAGCGTCTTGGTCGTCGGCTCGAAGATAATCGAGCTGAAGTGTTTTCCGGGCACCATGGTACCCTGGCTCTCCCAGGAGCCGCTACGCTTGCGAAAGGCGAAGATGCCGTCGACGGTGCCGACGAGTAAATTCTCCTTCGCCGTCTCGCCCTGGGTGAGCGACTGACCTCCAGGTGACAAACAGACAAACATGGCCGTCCTCCTTTCCTGGTTATATGAATGTTTTTGTTAGGTGCCTCGATTCAGATGACTCACTCTACTTAAGGTTTTGGCGTCTCGTCAAGGATAACCTCCCACCCACTAATTTCCGCGAACCTTTTTCAGCCGGCTTTGTCTAATCTAAGCGGGTCTGTAGTAAAAATTTGGACCCGGGACCGGTCTGCTGCTTTTGCAGCCGGTCCGCCCTGTACAAACAGCTTGAGGTTCTTGGCGTTTTCCGGCCTAAACGAACCTCGGTCGGAATTCGCTCCAAGTGCGGGCGCTGTCCCCTGCCTCCCAGGGCGGCGCCCGCGACGTTTTCGGCACGCTCATGCGCTACAACGCCGAACATTTTCCGGGGATCTGAAGCTACAGAAGACCGCCGACCGGACAATTCCACGCGCTATCTACCGCCCGCCAGCCGACTCCATCCGCAAACGACTGGCGCAATGGCCTGCACACCCAGTTGACCTCGCAGGGCGCTATACGTATCTTACGGCCACCCAGGTTTGTGGAGGTTGATGCCAATGATCTGTTCAATCAACAAACATTATTGGTTCTGCGCCGTTACGATCCTCATCGCGCTGATAATCGCCCATCCGGCCGACGCGCAGGTGAAAACGCGGCTCTCCATCGCCACCGGTGGCACCGGCGGCGTTTACTACCCGCTCGGCGGCGCCTTGGCGGCACTGATTTCCAAGCGCATACCCAATACCGAGGCCACCGCTGAGGTCACCACGGCATCCGTCGATAACATGAAACTGATTCACAGCGGCAGAGTGGCCATGGCGTTTACATTGCCGGACAGCGCTTGGGACGCCTATAACGGACGGCTCAAGGGTTTCACCGAGAAAATTCCTGTACGCGCGCTAATGGCGCTCTACTCCAATTACATGCATATCGTCGCGCTCGACGGCAGCGGCATCAAAACAGTCGTCGACTTGAAGGGCAAACGCGTCTCCACCGGCGCGCCGGGTTCTGGAACAGAGGTCCAGGGCTTGCGTGTCATGGAAGCTTACGGGCTCACGCCCAAGGACTTGAAAAGCCAGGAGCGTCTCGGCGCCAGCGAGTCCGCAGGAGCTCTCAAAGACGGTAAAATCGATGCGTTTATCTGGGACGGCGGCTTGCCGACGGCAGCAGTGCTCGATCTCGCGGCCACGCCGGGCATAAAGATTACCATGATTCCGCACGGCGACGCGGTCGCGAAAATGGTGGCAAAATACGGCCCCCTCTACTTTATCGGCAAGGTTCCCAAAGGCACATACAAAGGTATCGATGAGGAAATTTCCGTAGCCTCGGCGACCAATCTTCTCGCCGTTCATGAAAAGATGGACGAAAACCTCGCTTATGAAATCACCAAGGTGGTGCTCGAACACACGGCCGATCTCGTCGCGGTCCACAAGGCCGCTAGCGAAATCAGTCCGAAAAATGCCGTGGTCGGTTCGCCGCTCCCGTTTCATCCCGGTGCGTTGCGTTATTTCAAGGAAAAGGGGCTTAAGCTGCCGGCCGCCAAATGATCTCATTGGGCGTGCCGAACACCAGCCTCCGTCGATGGCTGGTCCGTCAGGTCATCACCGTCGCCGCGCTCGTGTTTCTGCCCCGCGGCGCCGTGAGTGCGGCCGAACTGTGCGTTCATTTGGAGCGCGACGGGCAAGCTTATCGGAGCATCCGGGCCGCGTCCGGCAGCGAACTGCGGCTGCGCTTCCGCCACTCAATCTACGGCAGCGAGGTCGAAGAAACATTTCACATCCTGCCTGACGGCTTTCAACTCGTCCAACTTCGCTACGGCGAAGCGCGTTTGGCGGAGTTCTACGGCCATGAAACTGCAAAACAGGATCGCGGCGCCTGGGTCGTCAGGCCCCTGCCGCGGCGTTTTCGTGCGCTCGATCTGCAAGTGAGCGCGGACTCTACCATGTCCCTCATCGTCGGCGCACACACCCGTCAACTCAATCTCATCGTCCGACCTGGTGCTGCCGTACGCGCCGTGATCGGGCCCTGCCGAACCCGTGATGGCTGAAGCCGCCGGTGACCAAGCGCGTTTCGAAGCCGCGCGGCAATTCATCCAGGAAGAAGAAGGACCGCGGCGTCAACTGACGGGCGCGGTCGCAAAACTCGCCTCAGCGCTCGCCGTCTGCATGTCGCTCGTATTTCTCTATTGGGCGTGGGCGACGGTCACGGCGCAAGTGCTCCGGCTGGTATTTCTCGGCTTTTCTTTGGTGCTCTCGTTTTTGATTTACCCACCGCGACGCGGCGTCGGCCACACCGAAGTTCCCTGGTACGATTGGCTCTTGATCGCGGCGAGCATCGCCGTGGTGGCCTATCCGCTTTGGGATTTCGAAGAATTTATTTACCGCGCTGCATTGCCAACCGCCAAGGATCAAGTCTTCGGCGCCTTGACGATTCTGCTGGTGCTGGAAGCGACGCGCCGCACCACCGGCTGGATACTGCCGGCGGTCGCCATCACTTTCCTGGGCTATGCGCGGTTCGGCGCCTACTTGCCGCCACCGTGGACGCACCAAGGCTATGACGTCGAGCGGCTGGTCGGCCACATGTACGTCACCCTCGAAGGTATTTTTGGCGTCCCACTCGATGTCGCCGCCACGTTCATTATTCTGTTCACGATCTACGGCGCCGCGCTGGAATTCTCCGGCGCGGGCAAATTCTATGTAGACTTCTCCCTGGCGGCGACCGGCGGGAAGCCAGCCGCGGCCGGGCGCACGGTGACATTAGCATCGTTTTTGCTCGGCGGCCCTTCAGGTTCCGGCGTCGCGACCACGGTCACGCTCGGCTCCGTGGCATGGCCGCTGTTGGCCAAAGCCGGGTATGATAAGGAATCCGCTGGCGGCCTGCTCTCCGCTGGCGGCATCGGTGCGATCATTTCACCACCGGTGCTCGGAGCCGCGGCTTTTTTGATCGCCGAATTTCTCAGGATCTCCTACTTGAACGTGCTCGCCATGGCGGCGATCCCGACGCTGCTTTATTACTGGTCGATCTTCACGATGGTCGAGCTGGATGCCCGCAAATTCGGCGCCAAACCGATCCAAGTCGAAGGCGAAAATACCTGGAGCCTCACGCGCAAATACGGCTTTCATTTCATCTCGCTGATCGCCATTGTGATTTTCATGTTGTGGGGGTACACCGCCATCCTGTCGGTCGCCTACGCCATCGTCTTGAGCGTCCTTCTGAGCTATCTCCGGCGCGAAACCGCGCTCACTCCTCCGCGGCTATGGCGCATGTTGGCCAAAGGCAGCACCGACGTCCTCTCCGTGGCGGCGACCTGCGCCACGGCGGGGATCATTGTCGGGGTCGTGACCCTCACCGGCCTCGGATTGAAGTTTTCCCTGATCATACTCACGCTGGCAGGAAACAGCCTGTTCCTTACCGTTCTGTATACCGCGGTCGCGCTCTGGATCCTCGGACTGGCAGTGCCGGTGACTGCGTCTTACATCATTGCCGCCGTCATCACCGCGCCGGCCATGATCAAGCTCGGCGTCCCGGAGTACGCCGCGCATATGTTCATCTTCTACTACGCCGTGCTCTCCGAGGTCTCGCCGCCGACCGCGCTCGCGCCCTTCGCCGCCGCCGCGATCACCGGCGGCAATCCGTACAAGACCACCATGATGGCATGGAAATACACGCTGCCGGCCTTTCTTGTGCCGTTCCTGTTTACGCTCCATCCCGATGGCATCGGCCTGCTGCTTAGAGGTGATTGGGAAAAGATCCTTTGGACAACGATCAGCTCGGCAGTTGGACTCGGCGCATTAGCCGCCGGGCTCACCGGCTGGTTATTGAAGAGTGCTACGATGATCGAGCGCGGCTTGTTGGTCGCCGGAGGTCTACTCCTGCTGTACCCTGACCTGCTACAGGATCTCCTAGGCGCGGCGCTGTTCGCGGCGGCTTTGCTCAGTCAGTACTATCGGCGCACGTGAACCGTACGATCGGAAGAAAGCTCGCACGCTTTATTGTTGGCTTCCGATCAGCATGCCTCTGACAAAAAGCTCCAGTCGCTCGCGCTCCCTTTCCTGCCACCGGACAAACTCGACACCAGCGGCGCGTTTGCCGGTGTGACGCACCACTGCCGCGTCCACGGTGACCGGCGGCGTATCAGCGGCGATCAGCAAGCCCAATCGCATCATCATTCCGACCGGCAAATCAACGCTGCTCACAAAACTGCATCCGCCCATTGAGATGTTGAGCAGCGTCCCGTCGCCGGCGATTCCCTCACCGCTAAAAGTTATTGGAAACTCCCTTTCCATGCGGCTGTACTCGCGGCGATCCTCACGCAAGAGCGCATCGCGCATGCCCCATTGTAACGCACGGAAACGTTCGCTGCAGAGTTGGCATTTGAAGGGGTAAACGTAAAACGCGCGCAAAAGCTTTTCCGGCAAACTCGCTGTCGATATTCGCCGGACAAAATCGCGCCCGCAACGGGGGCATTTTACGATCGCCATCGAGATCGTGGGACAAGGTCAGCGACTCTCATGAACTTACTCCGTGAGCACCTTTCTCATGCGCTCGGCGATCTCACGCGGCTGCGATACCAATTCTTTAGCAAGCTTCTGAAGCTCCTCGCCGAAATCGGGCTTGGTCGCAAACTTTCTTGCCTTGACATCGACGTGAAACGCCGGGTCGCTCATGGTTTTCCTGAAGGCGTCGCGCAAAATGGCCAACCTGTCAGGCGGCACGTTGGGCGGCGTGACGAAGGGCCGGCCGAGATCACCCGATGCCAAAATGGCGGCAACCAAAGCGCGAGTGCTCGCCGGCGTCTTGTGCTCTTCCATCAATTCATGAATTGTCGGCACATCCGGCATTTTTTCGTCGCGGTTGCGCCCGGTCTGCAATAGCAGGCGCACTCGATTTTCCCGCCGCCAGGTGGTGAACGGCTCGCGCGCAAAAAAAGTCGGAATGCTAAGCGCCCGGCAGACCACTTCGCCGCGCTCGAAGGCCAGGTCCTGTTCGGCACCGCCGCGGTATCCCATCACGACATTAAACTTCGCGCCCAACGCCTCTTCGAGCAGCTTGGGAATGAAGTGCCCACTGGTACCGCTGCTCGTCGCGGAACACTTGGGCGGCTCTTTGGCGTTACGAACATCTTCGATGCTTTTGTAAGGCGTGTTGCTATTCATGTAAAACAACCAAGGGGTGTTTTCCGTGGAGCCGACCCAGCCAAACTTCGCCCAGTCAAACTGAACCTCTTTTTTCCCGATCACTTGATCGAGGTAGAGCGAGCCACCGATAGCACCCATGGTGAGACCGTCGGGCTTGGCAACGTTGTATAGGTGGTTTGCCGCGATCCTCGATCCCGCGCCTGGCATGTTCTGCACGAGGAACCCCGGGGTGCCGGGTATGTGCTTGTGCATGTGCGCCGCCAGCAAGCGCGCCCAGATGTCATAACCGTCGCCGTTCAGGTAACCGACAATGATGCTAATCGTCTTACCCTGATAAAACGGCGCCTGCGCCCGCGCATCGACGATGCCTAGGCAAAGGATCGCAACAGTCAGTAATGTCGCTTTCATGGAACTCCTCGCATCAAATTTCTGAGTCACGCCGGTCCGCTTCAATGCTTTGGCAGATTCAAGATCCCATTAGTTTTTTCAATCGCGCCACTACCTCCGCAGGCTGCGTGCTCACTTCTCTGGCCAGCGCTTCCAACTCTTCGCCGCCCACCGGACGGAGCTCCCAGCCGCGTTTCTTGGCTTCCGCTTGCAAGTCAGGCTCTTGTAAAGTCTTGGCATAGGCCTCCCGCAAAATTTTCAGCCGGTCCGCCGGCAACCCCGGTGTCGACACAATCGGCCACGAGCCGAAACCACCCGCGCCCAGCGCGACCACCGCCAGGCTACGATTGGCATCCGGTACTTTGTCCTTTTCCATGTACTCCCACAACGTCGGCACGTCGGGTATTTTCGCATGACGCTGGCGCGAGGTTTGAATCAGGATGCGCACAAATCCGCTTTTATGCCAATTCAAAAACGGCTGCCGTCCGAAGAACGCCGCCACGGTGATCGCGCGGCATTGCACCTCGCCGCGCTCAAGTGCCAAGTCTTGCTCCGCACCGCCGGGATAGCCGGTGACAAGCTGGAATTTCAGGTTGAGCGTCTCTTCGAGCAGGCGCGGTATCAGATGGCCACTCGTGCCTACGCCGGTGGCCGAACACTTCGGACCTTCCTTCGCGTTGCGAATATCCTCGATGGATTTGAACGGCGCGTCCGAACGCATAAACAAAAGCGTGCCGTTATGCTCGGGAGTGCCGATCCAGGAATATTTGGCCCAGTCGAACTTGACTTCTTTGCTGCCGGTGATCTGGGGCAGATAGAGTCCCGGCGCGATAGATCCCAACGTCAGCCCATCCGGCTTGGTGAGGTTGTAAACATGATTGGCCGCGACCATGGACCCGGCTCCCGGCATGTTTTGCACCACCAAATCCGGGTTGCCGGGGATATGCTTGCCCATGTGCCGCGCATAAGCGCGCGCCCAGAGGTCGTGGGTGTCGCCGGACTGATAACCGACGACAATACGCACCGTTTTGCCTTGGTAAAAAGACGTCTGCGCCCTCGCCTTGGCAAGCCCCCCAAGAACCAAAAACAGCATGGTCAAGTAAATCGCGACCGTGACGGCAAATCGCCGTTGTGCGTGATAGTCAAACACCATGAGCTCCTTTCGCAGAGTACTTCGCTAAATGTCCGGCATCGTAGAATAGGCGGGCATCGACCGGCAAGAGCTAATGAGCTTTTTTTGGTGCGCCGCGTAGTTGCGGAGCATCTCGAAGTTTGAACGCGTGAACTTTAAACGGACCCAGGTCCAAATGACTTTGCAGGGACCGTTTGATCGCCGAAATCACCGAACACATCGACCTGCTAATTCAAATATCCGCTGCCGCCCCCTTCCGCTTCGGCAAGCGCGAGATTGTGGCGCACGGCGTCGAGGTGCGGATGAATCTCCAAGGCGCGGCGAAAGCACACGGCCGCCTCACCAAACTCGTTAAGCGACATATGGCAGAGCCCCTGCCCCGAAGCAGCGCCAAAATGATGAGGATTGCGCGCCAACGTCTCCTGACAGTCGGTGATCGAACCTGCGAAGTCGCGCCGCATGAAGCGCACCGTGGCGCGCTTGTTCCAGCCTTCGGCGAAATCCGGTTGTCGTTGAATCAGCTGAGCAAAAAGCCCTTCCGCCTCTGCCAGCCGGCGGTTCTGCATGGCGTCCACGCCGGCGCGAAACAGCCGATCGGATTCCGGGTCACCCGAGCGGCACCAAAGGTTCCAGAGCAGCGCCTCGGCGGTGGCCGCAAGTTCGCGATCTTCGCCTTTCAACGCGGCGAGTGCCTCTTTTTCGTTGGTGGGGTACATGGAAACCCAGTTCAACGATTCAACGTTCAAGAGTTCAACATCGGATCTCGAGCAGGCTTATTTGAGCGCCACCTCTACAGCCGTCCTAACTCAGTACGATTGAAAGCCGAGTCCTTCCTTTGAACGTTGAAACCTTTGAACTTTTAAACGAACTACAGGTGTCGTTTGATCCACTCTGCCACCTTCTCGACCACCTCCTCGAGCACTTCTTCGTCCGACCGCTTGGCGCTCTTCATCATATGAAACGAGTGATCCCCACCCTCAACGACAAACAGCTCGGCATTCTTTCCCAGTTCTCCGCAGAGCGGCCTGAGTAATTTCAGCTCCGCCAGGGCGTCGCGCGAGCCCTGGAGGAATAGCATCGGAACTTGAACATCAATTAAATGCGCGCCGCGCTCGGCTCCAGGTTTGCCCGCCGCGTGCAGTGGAAAACCAAAAAAAACCAAGCCGCGCACATTATCCAGCGGCGCTTTAGCGGCTGCCAGTGACGTCATGCGCCCGCCCATGGACTTACCGCCGGCAAATAACGGCACATCGCCAGCGGCTTTTCGGGCCGCAACTACGGCAGCACGAACAGTTGCCGTCAGTACGGCTTCCGGATCCGGTCGCTTGGTACGCTTTTCCATGTAGGGAAATTGATAACGCAGGGTCGCCACATTGGCGGCGCCGAGTTTGACCGCGACTTGCTCCATAAACCTGTGACGCATGCCGGCGCCCGCGCCGTGCGCCAAAACCAGCAACGCCGTCGCCTTCTCCGGCTTTAAAAGTAAACCCGAAACAGCGCCGGCTTTCTGATTGACGGCGAAGAGAACTTCTTTGCCCGCGGTTGTGCCCATCTCGATTTCCCAATTCAATTACTGCAGAACTCTGGATCGCTTTCTTGGCTCGGTCCAACTCGCTAGCAAATACCAGATAATCATCAACGCGACCACCCCCGAACCGGAGCAGCCGGAACAACTGAATAAGCGCTCTTGCTGCTCAGCGGTTCACATTTGCCGCTTGATTTCTGACAACGCCTGCTTTCCTATCATCACCGGTCGCGCCGCGCAGAGCTTCGGTCTGCGCTCAGACCTGATAGAATAAATCCAATACCATAAGCGCTCGTTACAGAGAAGGAAATGGCCATGACCCTCCGCAGCCGTATTACGACTATCCTCGGGATTTGTATTTGCGCCACGCTTAGTTTGGTTGTGACGCCGATTTGGGCGGACTTGCAAAAGTACGTCGATAAACCTGAGACCGCATTCGAGTGGCGTCTTAAAGACCAGACCGACAGAGCGCAGTCGGGCGAGCGGATTTACGATCTTCAATTCGTGTCGCAGGTTTGGCAAGGGGAAAAATGGCAGCACCAGCTACAGATCTCCCGGCCGGCGGAAACGGCTCCGCGCGCGACCATGTTTTTGTGGGTGACGGGAGGCGCCGCGTCACCCCAGATGATTTCGTTGGGTCTGGAGCTCGCGCGGAAAATCAAGGCTCCGGTCGCGTTTCTCTACCACATTCCCAATCAGCCGCTGCTCGATGGCGATCTATGGGAAGACGATCTAATCGCCGAGACTTTTGTCCGCTATCTCGAATCGGAGGATGACAGCTGGCCGCTGCTTTTTCCGATGGTGAAGAGCGTCGTCAAAGCCATGGACGTCTTGCAGGCATTCGCCACCAAAGAATGGCACGCGCCGATCACCAAGTTCATCGTCTCCGGCGCGTCAAAACGCGGCTGGACGACTTGGCTCACCGCTGCGGTTGACAAGCGCGTCACCGCGATCGCGCCAGTTGTCATCGATGTGCTCAATATGCGCGCCCAGATGCCTCGTCAGCTTCGCGCCTTTGGCGCCTACAGCTCCCGGCTCGCGGCGTACAGCAGCCGCGGATTGCTGCCGATTCCCGAAACACCGGCCGGGCGCCGGCTCTTGAGCATGGTCGACCCGTGGGCTTACCGAGACCGATTGACTATGCCGAAATTGATCATCAATGGCACCAACGATTTTTACTGGGCGACCGATGCGCTCAATCTTTATTGGGACGACATTCCCAGCAGCAAGTGGGTGCGTTATGTTCCCAACTCCGGCCATAACATGAGACGCCAAGATCGGCCGGCGCAGGACCAATTAACCGATTTCATCAACAGCCTCGCTGCTTTTTCGCGATATCACATTACTGGCAAGGCGATGCCAAAGACGGAGTGGAGGCATGAGAACGTAGGCGGCAAGCTGCGCCTGACCATCGATGCTGCGCCGGCGCCCAGCGGCGCCAGGCTTTGGGTCGCCCACTCGGTGGCGCCGGATTTCCGGTCGGCGCAATGGCGCGAGCACGAGGTGCGCTTCGAGGACGGCAAAATCATCGGCGAAATCGCGCCGCCCGAAAACGGCCATTTGGTGTTTTTCGGCGAGATCGATTACGACATCGACGGACTGCGCTATCACCTTTCTACTCAGATGCGGATGACGAAGTAACATTCGCCCCGGCGCTGAATTTTCGTTCCACTCTATTGTGTAGCGCTTGCCTTCGCTCGCAAGCGTTCCATCTTGCAAGCCTCAAATGCGCCAAGTGTTCGGAGCGGTAGGACGCTTTTAAAAACCGGCGAAGCTGGTAAGAAGGGGTAGAGCGCTCAAGAAAGCCTATCGGAAGCGCGCCAAAGATTTTTGCGTCTCGCCATGAGCTTTGTGTCTCGGGTGCGCACGGAACGGAGGTACCATGGCCGGCAGAGTCGAAGTAGGCGGGCTTAAGATCGATGAACGGCTCTATGGGCTGGTGCGCGACGAGATCGCGCCCGGCACGGGAGTGAAGGTCGAGAGTTTTTGGCGATCTCTCGGCATGATCGTCAGAGATCTGGGGCCGAAGAATCGCACGCTCCTGGCCAAGCGCAACCAGCTACAAAAGCAGATCGACCAGTGGCACCTGGCCCATGTCGGTCAGCCGTTTGACCTCCAGGTCTACGCTGCCTTTTTGCAAGAGATCGGTTATCTCGTCCCCGAGGGAAAAAGATTCAGGATCACCACGGCCAGTGTCGATCCCGAGATCGCCACGATCGCCGGAGCGCAGCTCGTCGTACCGCTCGACAACGCCCGGTACGCCTTGAACGCCGCCAATGCTCGGTGGGGAAGCCTTTACGACGCGCTTTACGGGACCAATGTGATTGCGGAAGAGGACGGCGCGGAAAAGGGGGAGCACTACAATCCGAGGCGCGGCGCAAAGGTCATCGCCTACACGGAGAAATTTTTAGACGAGGTCGTCCCCCTCAAGCGTGGGAGTTTCGCCGCTGTCACCCGATTTTTTCTAAAGCGCGCCGGCCGCAGGAAACAACTTGCGGCGATGCTCAAGGACGGAACTACCGTCGGCCTGGCAAGCGGGCTCCAGTTCCTCGGCTACCAGGAAAACGGCAAGGAGATGAGCGAGATCGTGCTCAGCAACAACGGGGCGCGCATCTTGATCGAATTGGACCGAAACCACCCGATCGGCAGGGCCCACCCGGCGGGTGTGAAAGATGTGGTCCTCGAGGCAGCGATCACGACTATAGAAGATTGCGAGGACGCGGTCGCGGCGGTGGACGCCGCAGACAAGGTCACCGTCTATCGACATTGGTGCGGTCTCATGAAAGGAACGCTGGAGGCCACATTTGAAAAGAACGGCCGCCCGATGACCCGAAGACTGAATCCGGACAAAGGCTTTACCAGCCCGACAGGAAGAAAGCTCACCTTGCCCGGAAGAAGCCTGCTGCTGGTACGCAACGTCGGCATTCACATGTATACCGACGCCGTAATTACCGAGAGCGGCGAGGAGATCCCCGAAGGTTTTCTCGACGCGATGATCACCGCGCTTGCCGCCATCCACGATCTCAAGCGCACGGGAAAGTATCGCAACAGCAAGACGGGAAGTGTTTACATCGTCAAGCCGAAACAGCATGGGCCGGAGGAAGTCGCGGCGACGGTCGAACTGTTCGCACGGATCGAGGCCGCCCTCGGACTCAAGCGAAGGACTCTCAAGATCGGCATCATGGACGAAGAGCGACGCACCACGGTCAACCTGAAGGAATGCATCCGGGCGGCGAAAGATCGGGTGGTGTTTATCAACACCGGTTTTTTGGACCGCACTGGCGACGAGATTCACACCAGCATGGAGCTCGGAGCGATGCTGCCGAAGGAAGAGATCAAAGCGCATCCATGGATCAAGGCGTACGAAAACTGGAACGTCGACATCGGCATCGAGACGGGATTTCGCGGCAAAGCTCAGATCGGCAAGGGCATGTGGACCATGCCCGACGAGATGCGCGAGATGGTCAGGACGAAGATCGCCCATCCGCAAGCCGGCGCGAACACCGCGTGGGTGCCGTCGCCGACGGCTGCGACGCTTCATGCGCTGCACTATCACACTGTCGACGTCGCCAAGCGGCAGCGCGAATTGGCCCGCCGCGGTCGCGCAAAACTGGAAGATATTCTCACACCGCCGCTGCTATTGGAGCGGAAGTTAACGTCGGAGGAGATACAGCGCGAACTGGATAACAATGCGCAGGGCATCCTCGGCTACGTGGTTCGCTGGGTCAACCAGGGAATCGGCTGCTCGAAAGTTCCTAATATCAGCGACGTCGCGTTGATGGAGGATCGGGCAACGCTCAGGATATCCAGCCAGCATATCGCCAATTGGCTCAAATACGGCATTGTCGACACGAATCAGATCGTCGAGACTTTTCGGCGGATGGCGCAGGTGGTCGATCGGCAAAATCGTGGCGATCCAAACTACCGAAACATGGCTCCGGACTACGACGGAAGCAGCGCTTTTCAGGCCGCGTTAGCGCTTGTTCTCAACGGCCGAGACGCGCCCAACGGCTACACCGAACCCGTGCTCCACTCCCATCGCCGAGAAGTAAAGAGGGCACAGGAAGGTCTTTAACGAATCGGCTTGCGTTAGGCTCACTGGCCTATGATCGACCGAACGAGCAGCGGGGAAGCTCCCCGATGGAGCCACTCTCAGCCTGATTTTTTACCTTACTGTCGCCACGGCAGGCGGGATCACTTAGCTTGACATGTTACGTGCTCGCTGACTACGCTCCGGTTGTGACTTGGATATCCGCGGACTTCGCCTGACCAGCGGCCGGGAAACGGAGAAGGGAGCGCCAGATGTCTCATCTATACGTGGCGACCAATGGACTTTCGGTATGGAGCAGCAGCGATCTCGGCGAAACGCTGTTGCGGATGTCGACCGGCACGGGCATGTACAGTGGCAGCCAGGTTTGGGCCCTGGCGCTCCATCCGTCGTTGCCGCACGTGCTCCTGGCCGGAACCAATACCGGAGTATACCGACTGGATCAGCAAGAAGAGAACTGGACCCATATGGCGTCGCCAATGGACGATGCGATGCTGGTCACTGCGCTCGCTTACGCGCCGGACAACCCCGACATCATCCTGGCGGGAACACAACCGGCCGGACTCTACCGTTCCGAAGACGCCGGCAGAAGTTGGCGAAACCTGAGCGTGCCGATGAAGCCGTATGCCCTGACTGGCTATTATCTGGGTGACCAGCCCTTTCCTGAGGGCCATCCTGCCGCCTACGGAAGAAAACACTGGACCCGGATAACTCAGATTGTGTTCGACCCGAAAGATTCTTCGTTCGTTTGGGCCGGAGTCGAGATCGACGGCGCGTGGCGCAGCAGCGACGGCGGGAAACGTTGGGAAAGAAGCGACCGCGGGTTTAAGTCGCCGGACATTCACGGTTTTACCGTGGTGCACAACGGTGGGCGCGTTCTTTTCGCGACGACCGACGCCGGCCTGCATGTCAGCCGTGACGACGGGGCAAGTTGGACCATGCATCCGATCGATTCGAACTGGCAATACACACGGTCCATTGTTGAGCGGCCCGACAAGACCGGTGTCATGTTCATGACCAACGGCAACGGTCCTCCCGGCACGGCTGGCCGGTTGTTTCGCAGTCGCAATCACGGAGTCGAGTGGGAAGATGCAGGGTTACCCGGCGAGGTCGAAAGCTCGGCGTACTTCCTGGCGACTAATCCAGCGGACCCTAAGCTGATCTACGCCGCCGCGACTCTCGGCCAGATTTATCGTAGTACCGACGGTGGCGAGAGCTGGACGGCTCTCAAGCGCCGGCTCGGCGAAATCCGCGCGCTGGCCTGGCTGCCCGACTAATGGGTCAGCAAAAAGGAAGCAAACCCTAGATTGTCCAATCCGGAAGCTCAAAACGCCCGCATAGAGCTCTCTGTTTTTGCGGCCTTTGAATGTTGCGACTTCCGGATTCGAACTTCGACAACGTGATGAGTGACAAATGGCAGGTTAAGAAGGCCGGTCCAAGCCTGGCGATCGAGAACATGATCGAGCGCATGCTTGGATCCGAGTTCGAGATCGCAGAGTTTGATCCGGCGCAGCCGCTGGCGCAGCAGGTGGACCGAGCGCGCGTGCTCCTCGTGCGGAGCGTGCCGGTAACGCGAGACGTGATCGATGCGGCGCCGGGACTCCGTTTGATTCAACGACCGGGTGTCCATATCGAATCAGTTGATGTCGGCTACGCCAGCGCCAAAGGAATTCCCGTGTGCAATGTACCGGCTAGACTGACCCACGGCGGCGAGGATGTCGCGGAGCATGTCATGTTCTTGGCTTTGGCTCTCGCCAAGCGATATCGAGAAGCGGTGACCTCGCTCGGTGCGCGGCGCATCGGGTCGCCTAGCACCCACGTCCTTCGAGGCAAAGTCCTTGGTCTGGTCGGGCTTGGCCGAACGGGAAGCGCTGTGGTTGGAATGGCGCATGGGTTCGGCATGCGCGTCTGGGCAGTCAAGCGCACGGTGACCGAAGCCATGCGTGACGCGATCGGACTAGAGTGGTTGGAGACACACGATCATCTTCCGGAACTCCTTCGGCAAAGTGACTTCGTTTCGCTCCACGTACCATTGAATAAAGAGACCGAGGGACTGATCGGACCGACCGAGATCGCGCTCATGAAGCCTGGCGCCTTCCTCATCAACGTCGCACGCGGCCGCGTCGTGGACCGTCCGGCATTGCTGGCGGCGCTCCGCGAGCAACGCCTCGCGGGAGCGGGGCTGGACGTGTTTTGGGATGAACCGATTGATCCGACTGATCCGTTGCTGGCGTTACCCAACGTGATCGCCACACCCCATGTTGCCAACATGACTCTGGAAACGATCGAGACAATCGCGCGCGTAGCCGCAGAAAATATTCGCCGGGTGCATGCCGGGCTATCGCCTCTTCATCACATCCCGAACACCCCTGACGTTGCTCACTAAACGCATTGTTCGGAGCTGACGCATTCGATCGAATGGCAACCTTCCAGATGAAGGCGTCTATGCCTCCAGAAGAGGGCGGACGCACTGCATAGCATCCGACGAGGCCGTGTCTCGACGTAATTGACTAACGAGTCCTCCGGTGCTAATGCTCATGCCCGTGCAGCGGATCACCATCGGCATCACTCTCCTGCTTTTCTTTTCGTCTGCTTTTTTCGGAAGCTGGGAAGAATCATCCGCACGTTTTGACCCTGGTTCGCAAACCTCTGTTTGGGCTCTCGAGAACGAGTTTTCTCTGGAGAACCGGGTGAAACGTCGCGCGCTCCAGCGATCACAGCGCAGCGAATCGGAGGACGATTCTTCCTCGGAGAGTGCTGTCACGCGTCGCGCGCTGAAGCGCTCGCAAAGAGGCAAACCCTCACTTAGCAGCCTGCCTGCATCCAACAAGCCGGTGCATGCAAATTCCTTCTTGATTCCGGTAAGAGAAACACCGTTCATTGCTCATCGTTCCAAATCGACCGTTTATCAGCAGATAAACGTCTATAGAATTTAAACCCTCGCGAATTCGTCTTTTGGGGGCTTAGGCGTACAGTTCATCCCGGACCGCCCGCCTGCCCACGGCTCGCCGCTTTACTCTTTCTTTTTGATCCGGTTCACCGGCGTCAACCGCTGCCAGCGCCCCGTGGGTTGTCGGAGCCCCAAACCAGCCGTTTCGACGAGAGGAGTCGACCTATGGAGAGGATGGCGCTGTTCAAATTATGGATCTGTGTGAGCGCGATCGGTTGTGTGCTTGGCATCGC
>DATBMR010000268.1:0-3793 GCA_036554745.1 Binatia bacterium | reverse complement strand
ACCGACTATCGGGCGGTATGCGGCGAGCTTCTCGCCCGCCACATGGGCCAACGCAACCTCAGCACAGTGTTTCCGGGATTTCATTCCGGAAGACACTTAGGAATCATTTAGCTCGAGATTCCTGATGCGGTGTGAGCCTGGAAACGCACTAACACGCCAAACGCATCACCTCAAAGCCGCACTGTATCTGTGACCGCGCGGTCGCGCGCCGCAAGACCGTATTGGAGCTCGTATAGCCGCGAATAAAGTCCGCCCTGGTCGCGCAACGCCTCATGGGTGCCCTCTTCCCAGATCTCGCCCTTGTGAATCACCAGTATGCGATCAGCGTGTTGAATCGTCGACAGCCGATGGGCGATGATCAGCGCGGTGCGACTTTTTAACAGCTCGTCGAGCGCTTCCTGGATCAGCATTTCTGTCTGCGTGTCCACCGAGCTGGTCGCTTCATCGAGGATCAAAATTTTCGGATCGAACGCCAGCGCGCGGGCGAACGACAGCAACTGGCGCTGCCCCTGCGACAGCGTCGAGCCGCGCTCTTGCACTTCCTCCTGATAAGCATTTGGGAGCGCTTCGATGAAAGGGGCGATTTGCGACCGGCGCGCCGCTTCTTGCAGTTTTTCTTTGCTGACGCGGGGATCGCCCAGCGTGATATTGGCGGCGATGTCGCCGGAAAAAAGAAACACATCCTGCAATACCAGGCCAAGGTGGCGGCGCAGCTCCTGCTTGTCCCACTCCCGGATGTCGGTGCCGTCGACTAGAATCGCGCCGCGATCGACCTCATAAAAACGGCAGAGCGCAGCGATGATCGAGGTCTTGCCGCCGCCGGTGGCGCCGACGAGCGCCACTTTTTCGCCTGGACGGACGCGAAACGAAATGCCCCGGAGCACCGGCTCGCCCGGGCGATAGGAGAGCCACACGTCTTTGAATTCGATCTCTCCGGAGAAACGATCGACGCGCTTTGGTTGCTCCGGATTCTTGATCGTCTCGGGCGTGTCGAGCAGCGCAAAAATTCTCTCCGAAGATGCCATCGCCGCCTGCAGGATGTTGTATTTCTCCGCCAGGTCGCGAATCGGTTGATACATGCGCTGGATGTATTGAATGAAGGCAACCATGACACCCGCTTGTATTGCACCTGCAGTCACCAGGTTGCCGCCGTACCAGAGCAAGAGGCCGATGCTCAGTGCGCTGAACAGCTCGATCACCGGAAAAAATACCGCGTTGTAGCGGATACTGCGCAGCAGTACGTCACGGTAGTTCAAGTTGATGTCGCGAAAACGCCGGTACATTTTCTCTTCCTGGCCGAAGACCTGAATGGTGGCCGCACCCGCGATATTTTCCTGTAAGCCGGCATTGAGGCGGCCGAGAATCAAGCGGCTCTGCCGGTAAACTTCGCGGGCGCGCCGGCGATAGAAACGGCTGATATAGAGAATCACCGGGAACGCCGTGAGACAAACCGCCGCAAGCCGCCAATCAAGCCAGAACATCATGGCGGCGACGCCGAAGACGATCGACACGTCGCTCAATAAACCGACAACCCCCGTGCTGAACAGCTCCTGCAGCGTCTCCACGTCGTTGACATTCCGCGTCATCAGCCGGCCGACCGCGTTGCGGTCGAAGTACGCCATGTCCTGCTTCTGCAGATGTGAAAAGATCTCCATACGCAGGTCGTGCATGGCGCGCTGGCCGGTATATTGCGTCGTATAAGTTTGGATGAACAGCACGATGAATCCGAGCACGGTAACGCCCAGATAGGCCAGCGCCATCCGATCGAGTCCAGCCACGTCCTGCGCAGCAATGTAACGATCGATGGCGATCTTGGTGATGTAGGGGCCGAGCAACTGGGTGCCGGTCTGCAACATCAAAAAGGCCAAAGCGACCAGCAACAGCTTCCAGTACGGCCGCAGATAGCGCAGGATGCGCGCCATCAGTCGCGCATCGTACGCCTTGCCGAGAATTTCGTCTTCTTGCTGGATCTCCTCGTTCATCGGTAAGGTTCCGCGCGCTCCGCCGACTCGAGCTGTCGCTCCAGGCTTTGCCGGCGGTTGAGCTCGTAGTAGGCGCCGCGCTGGGCGAGAAGGTTTTCATGGGTGCCCTGCTCGATGATTTCGCCCCGCCGCAGATAGATGATCATGTCGGCCTCCCGTACGGTCGAGATCCGATGCGAAATCAGCAGCGTCGTTCGCCCGCGCATGAATTTTCGGAGTTCGCGCAAAATGGCTTCCTCGGTCTCGACATCGACGCTCGAGAACGCATCGTCGAGAATCAGAATCGGCGGATCTTTGACGATCGCGCGCGCCAAGGCGGCCCGCTGTTTTTGCCCGCCGGACAAACGCACGCCGCGCTCGCCGATCACTGTCTCGAAGCCGGCGTTGAACGACCGCACCGTGGGCAGCAGCTGCGCAATCGCCGCAGCCGCTTCGAGACGTTTCGCTTCGCCGTTTCCGCCAGCGAGAAGTATGTTTTCGCAGAGCGTTCCGGCGAAAAGAAAAATATCCTGCCCCACGTGTCCGGTCGCGCTTTCGAGCGCCTGCCGGGACATACGCTTGATATCGACGCCGTCGATGAAAACCTGCCCGTCGCCAGGCTCGTAAAGACGCAGCAGCAGATGCGCCAGCGTGCTCTTGCCCGAGCCGGTTTCACCGACGATGCCGCACACGGTTCCTGCCGGGATGACGAGGTTGAGGCCTTTGATGACCGGCTCTTGATCCCGCTCATAGGCGAAAATGAGATGGCGAAACTCGATTTCACCGACCGATGGCTGAGCGCCCGTCGCCCTGGCCGCCGTTTCATAGCGCGGCGACGGCACCACATCGAGCACTTCGGCGATGCGCGACAGCGCCGCCGTGCCACGCTGGTATTGATTGGCGGTGTAGCCGATCGCCATGAGCGGCCAGGTGAGCATCGCCAGATAACCGTTGAAGGCAACGAACTCACCGAGCGTCATGGTGCCCTGCAGCACCTGACGACCGCCGAGCCAGAGCACCACCGCCGCAGCGATGCCCGCCATGACCTGCATGAGCGGCCAGAAAATCCCCCATAGAGTGGCCAACCACATGTTTTTGCGCTGGTATTCCAGACTGATGAGGTTGAAGCCGGCGATTTGATTCTGCTCCTGGGCATAAGCCTGGACGACGCGAATGCCGGAAAAGTTTTCCAGGACGTAGGCGCTTAGCTTGCTCAATCGTTCCTGAGCCTCGCGCGCCGAGCGAAAGATCTCGCGCCCGAAGAACCGCACCACGACTGGAATCAGCGGCATCGCCATCATCGACCAGAGAGTCAGCCATGGATCGATGGTGATCATCACCGTCAAACTGAAAACCAGCACCACGGCGGCATCGATGATCGCCAACGAGCCGAATCCCATCAACTCGCGCACCGCTTGAACATCGTTGGTGAGACGCGACATGAGATCGCCGGTTTTGGTTCGTTGGAAATAGCTCAAAGGCAGTGTCTGCAAATGCGTAAAGACGCGATCGCGCAGATCGGCCTCGCAGCGCCGCGAAAAGCCGTGGATGTTGATACGCCAGCAATAACGGAAGAACCCTTGCAGCGCGGCTGCGCCTAAAATCAGCAGCGGGTAGTGGAGCAACGAGCGATCGCCGGCCCCCTGGCCGAGAGCCGTATCGATACCACCCTTGATCAGCCAAGGCAGGGCGATGCTGGCGAGATCGGTGGCAATCAGCGAAATGATGCCGAGAACAAGAAGCCGGCGATGGCGATCGATCAGAAACCTGATGCGGTGGTAATGACGGAGAATCTCTTTACCCTTCTTTTGCGATTAGCTGCTCTAGTCCTC
>DATBMR010000191.1:0-6231 GCA_036554745.1 Binatia bacterium | reverse complement strand
TGTGCATGGACACCTCTCTTCTGGATTGCTCGCGATGATGCGATTGAACCAGATTAACATTGCCGGCGCGGAACGCAACGGATCAGTGAAGGATTCTAGTGTGAAAATCGCTTTCTCGGTGTACTACGCCGCTCGCGTTGTGCGGAAGGACGCGTCGCAGGTGCACTGCGAATAATCCGGTCAGGAGTGGCATTCGATAGCTTCGAAAGCCTCTAGTATTTTGCAATCACGCGCTCACCCCACGCGTCCATTACTTGGTCGTAGATGGCGTTGGGCGGCGTGATCAGGATACGTTTGATGCCGTCGGCTTCCATCCCTTTCACTTTATCGATG
This sequence comes from Binatia bacterium, assembly GCA_036554745.1. GTDB lineage: Bacteria > Desulfobacterota > Binatia > UBA9968 > UBA9968 > DP-20. The sequence continues at coordinate 5,898 of DATBMR010000191.1, read as the reverse complement.
CATTCCTGTGGCGTGCCGGCGATAGTGAAGCGGTCGAGCAAGTAATCTGTGATATATTTCGGGTCGATGCGTTCCTCGATGGGCCTGGAGATGTCGAAGTTGTCCATGAAGCGCTGCACACCCGCCGCTTCGCCCTCGGCAACGGTCTCCATGGTAAAACGAAAATTGTGATGTGCGCGGTTGGCCATGCGCGAGCGCACGCGCTGGCGCGCCAGATCGCCGTCATCATCCACGACGATCATGCCGGCAGGCATAATGTCGATTTCTTCCAAACTTCGCCCGGTCTGCTTGGCGCCCTTGGCAATGTACTGGCGCGCCCAATCGGTTACCGGTTTTGCGAATCCGGTGCCGAGAATCACGCCGTCGCAAATGCGACCCGCCAGGGCAAGCGTTTTGGGGCCTTCCGCCGAGATGTAAATTGGCACGGGACGCTTGCCGATTTTGAGCTTGACATTGCCGCCCGCGCGCTCCCGGCCTTTCGGTACGTCGATGCCGCGTTCGTGCAACAGATCACGGATCGTGCGCAGGCCCTTTTCGAAGTCAACGAGCTTGGTCGCGGTTCGCCCCAAGCTGTAAACCGGTCCATCACCGGTTCCCATGCCGATGATCGCCCGGCCCTGGGAAATTTCATTCAGCGTGGCAAAAGAATTCGCCGTGATCGTGGGATCGCGGTAAACCATGTTGGTTACAGCAGTGCCGAAGCGGATTGTCTTAGTGTTGACTGCGCACAGCGCCATCGCTTGATACGGATCGACGTTGTTCATGTGACTGTCGGCAAAGAAGATCGCTTCAAAACCGAGTTGTTCGGCGCGCCGGGCGCGGTCGACGGCTTCCTCAACGGTGCGCGCCGAGCCATGCAGACAAAACTTCATAAAACCTCCTTCCGCACTGTCGAGAAAGAAACACACGAAGACAAGCTGGTAAATTAAGCCTTTTCATAACACAAGCGGAAACGTTGTTCATTCGTTAGAGCGTCGACTCTGTATGCTTCGCGACCTCATGGTGAAACTTTAGGCTCGTTTTGGGTTTGTCATTTCGCGCGCATGCCAGCTGACGCAGGCGTGGATCGCCAAGCCGGAGACGGCAAAACAGATCAAGCATAAAGCCAAAGCCGATGCGTAAGAACCACTGGCGTCGTAAAGATAACCGCCGATCCATGAACCGAACGCGCTGCCGAAGCCGAAGCTGATTTCCAAGAAGCCGAAAATGAGACCGATCTTGCGGCCGGAGAAGATATCGCCAATGACCGCGCCGTAGGTTGGGTTGCCGGCGCTGTGGCCAATGCCGTAGAGAGCGATCGTGAGGTAGACCAGCCAGAGCGGCGCACCGAAGGTCATAGCGATCATGCACGCGACGCCCAGCGCGGTGACAAACGTGGCTATACCGTAAGTCATGGCGCGGCCAAGACGGTCGGAGACCGAACCCCATATGATGGTCGCGCCGATGCGAATGAAGCCGATCAGCCCGAAATAGAACGAGGCGGCGAGCTTCTCGTAACCGATGGCGACGAAATGCGCAATGGCATGAGTGTTGATCATGAACAGCGCGGTGCCGAGCGCGAGATGCCCGACAGTGATACACCAGAAGGGAAACGAGCGGACGGCCTCGCCAAGGGTCCAGTCATGGCCATCCTGCCTAACGCTATGCTTGCTCGGGTTTGCCGCGGCCGGCGTTGCGTCGCCATCGGGGAATTGGCCGACGTCCTGGGGCGCGCGTCGCTGAAACAGAGCATTCGCCGGCATCAAGATCAGCAGCAACAAGCTCCCAGTGGTGATGAAAGTCCAGCGCCAGCCGAAATGATCGATCAAGAGCTGCGTCAAGGGCACCATCACCAAAGCGCCGACGCCTTGTCCCATCGATGCGATGCCGATTGCGGTGGCGCGGCGGCGCACGAACCAAAACGAGATCAGCGCGTTGTGTCCGACGAAACTGAGCGCGCCCTGACCGAGCGCGGTAATAACGCCGTAGGAGACGTACATGCCGAGGAGAGACGTGGCGAATGACGAGCCGATTAATCCGCCGCCGACTAGGAACGCGCCGAGGGGCATTAACCAACGCGGCCCAAAGCGATCGAAGGCGAGTCCAACCAGCGGCGCTGCGATTGCGTAAACGAAGAAATTGGCAGATGCGATGGTGGCGCCGTCGCTGCGGGACCAGGAAAATTCTTCCAATAGGGCGAGGTAGTAAACTCCGAAGGCGCCGTTAACCCCGCGCATCACCACCATATTGGCGAAGCAAAGCGCGAGGATGACATAGCCGTAGAAGAACCTAGAAGGCATGAAACGATTGGCGCGATGGAGTTATCGAGTAATGGAGTATTGAGTTCTAAGGATTACTCCATGATCCCAATATTCCAAAAATCGAGATGAGACTGGAGACTATTTCGCTTCCGCGGCCTTGATGTCTTTGATTTTGACGTCGAAATGCAAAGTCTTTCCGGCCAGCGGATGGTTAAAATCGACCACCACGGTCTTCTCTTTGATTTCATGGACACGAATCGGGATCACACGGCCGTCTTCGCCCTTGGTCATCAGCATTGCGCCCGGTTTTTGTGCTTCGGCGGGAACCATTTCACGCGGAACTTCCTGCAAACCCTTTTCATTGATCAGGCCGTAGCCGTCCTCCGGTTTCACTTCGACTTTTTTTGCGTCACCCACTTTCAATCCGGCCAGTTCCTGTTCGAGGCCTTTGACGATTTGTCCGGCGCCCTGAATGAAGGTGAGGGGTTCTTTGCCAACATTGGTGTCGAGAACCTTGCCGGATTCATCGGTCAGCGTGTACTCAATGGAAACGAGCGATCCTGTTTGCACGCTCGAACCCGGTTTGAGCGTAATCGCCTGAGGCGTCTGCCCGCCGCCGATGCGTGCGAGACTAGTTAGAAAAAACAACGCGGCAAGAACCGCACCGCTCATGACCAATAATCCAATCAGTTTTTTCACTGGAGCCCCGAAAAACGTTTCGATGAAACTGCAATTCGGGTCACCTTAACTTGGCGGCGCCGTGAATACAACCAAACAAAGTGGCCGTTCCTGCCGTTGTCCGAGCGTGACCGCTCTCAGCGGCATAACAATGTTGACGCTGTTCGGTATCTTGCGTTCATGAGCTGTGCTAAGAGCTAAGAGATTGATGCAACTGGGGTCATGAGCAGCGAGCTTTGGGCGATCATTTCGGCGGCGGCGTGGGCGGTGGACTCGATCCTCGTCCGCAAGGGCACTGTGTTTTCAAACGCATCGACCGCGGTGTTCATCAGCTTCGCGGTCAATGTCGCGATAATGGTTCCTTACATTTTTTCTCAGTATCCGCCGGAAAAGATCCTCCAGACGGCGAACTTGCTATTCATAGCGAGTGGCATCATCCAACCCGCGATGGTGCGGGTCCTGTTCTACATTGGAATCGTCCGGCTCGGGGTTTCCCGCGCCGGCCCGATTCGCGGAACTTCACCGCTGTTCTCCGTCGCAATCGCTTTTTTTCTTTTCCAGGACCGGCCCGACTTCATCGTCTATCTGGGTGGGATTTTGACAGTAGCCGGGACCTGGCTGGTGTCGTACAGGCGCGCAGGGGAAGCGAAATGGCGTCCGCTTGATCTCTTGTTTCCGCTCGGCGCGGCGATGCTGGCGTCAGTGTCACAAAATATCCGAAAAGTGGGGCTCAATAGCACGAGTGAACCGATTATCGCGGCGACGATCTCGACGGCGACATCGCTTGTTTGCCTGCTCGCATCCTTGGCGTTGTCAAAAAAGGCGAGCTCGATGCAGATCAACCGCCGGTGTTTGCCGTACTATGGCGGCGCCGCGGTGTTCGCGCTGATCGGCCAGTTGTGCACGTTCATAGCGCTCAACGGCGGCCAGATCTCGGTGATTGCGCCGCTAAGCAATACGACGCCGCTTTTTGTGATAGGCCTGACCGCGTTGTTTCTGCGCGGCGAAGAAAAAATCAACCGCTATGTAGTGATCGGGGTCGTACTGCTGGTTGCCGGCATCGCCGTGATAACGGGGCGGTAGAACTTTTTGAGGACGTTCAAAAGGTTCAAGTCGCTCAACCGCTGCGCTCCACCGATCGCTTCGCGATCTCCGCTCGGACGATTTGAATTACTTGAACGGCTTGAACGTTTTGAACCCACGGTCAGCTCTCAAGCCGCCGGCTTGAACTTTGGCAGCGTGATGCCTTCGCCGGTATCTTCGAAGACCACTTCCACCGGCATGTCGATGTGAACTCGCTCGATCGGGCAGCCGACGATGTTGCTGCAGAACCGCGGCCCTTCGTCCAGATCGATCCACGCGGTGACGTACGGGATGTCGGGACCGAAGCCGCGCAACGCGGTGCCCACCACCTCGCGGATGATGGTGAAGCAGAAGATCTTTCCCTTGCCGCTCAGCGGCACCCATTCGAGCTTCTCGCTGGCGCAGTCGCCGCACACCGGACGCGGCGGAAACACCCAGGTGCTGCAGTTGCTGCATTTCTGAATCATCATCTTGCCGGCCTTGACGCCGTCCCAGAACGGTTGGTTGACGGGGGTGATTTCAGGAAGAGGTTTTTTGATCGCTTTGTTATCATCGGCCATTTCGATGCTCACCTTTCAAATGTTGAGAGAACGAAGTCACTAAATTTTATCTCGCAAAGGCGCAAAGGCGCGAAGGTAAAACGGTTCCGAACTTAGCGTCTTGGCGCCTTGGCGCGAGATATTCCCCCTCCAGTTTTATGCTTCGCTGCCCAAGATAGCCGCGGCGGTGCAGCCGAAGTTCTTGCCATAGTTGACGGCGCCGACGCCGGTGGCGATGCCGAATTTGATATTGGGCACTTGGCGATCGCCGCCTTCGCGGCGAATCTGGCGGACGGTTTCGATGACGTGCAGCATGCCGCCGGTGGTGGACGGTTGGCCACAGTTGATCATGCCGCCGCTGGTTTGAATGGGCAGATCGCCCTTGAACGTGAAATCGGTCTTTTCAAAGAACGCCTTGTCGTTGCGGCCGCAGAAACCGAGATCTTCGATCTGGATCATGACGACCGGAATATAATCGTCGTACAGATTCAGACATCGAACGTCCTTGTGCGCGACGCCCGACATCTCGAAGGCGCGCTTGCCCGCATGGGTGATGCCGGTGATCAGTGGATTCGCGCGGTAGCGCGGCCCGAAGCTCGCGTTGTTGCACTCTCCCCAACCGAGCAGGTAGACGGGCGGCTTGCGCATCGACTTGGCGCGCTCCGCCGAAGTCATGATGTAAGCCTTGCCTCCGTTGGCCGGCATGACGCAGTCGAACAGCCGGATCGGGTCGGAGATCATGCGTGATTTCTTGTAGTCTTCGATGGTGATCGGCTTTCTCAGATAGGCGTTGGGATTGAGTGAGGCGTGATAGCGCCCTGTGACCGCGATCTTGCCGAAATGATCCGCGGTCATGCCCGACTCGTGCATGTAGCGGCTCATCACGAAGGAGATTTTGCAGTTGGGACCCATGACGCCGAACGGCATCTCGAAGTCGCGCGTATCGGCGTGGGCGCCGCGATGGCCGCCGCGCTCGCTGAACGGCGCCGCTGCGGCGATGACCAGAACCAGATCGCACAGTCCGGCGGTAATCGCTGCCGCCGCGTGGCCGAGCAGCGATACCGAGCTGGCGCCGCCGTTGCCGCCGGCGAGCGAAACGCCCGGCGTGATGCCGAGAATGGCCGCTACTTCTTCCGGCCAAAACGGCTGCGAATGATTGGTGGTATAAATCGCCGCCAATCCCTGTCCGTCGAGGTCTTTTTTGCTGAGACCGGCGTCTTCCAGTGCCAGGCGCGCCGCCCAGGCGAGATACTCCGCGGTCGATTTTCTCGGCTCGCCGGGTTTGCTGCCAAGCCGGTCCGTCGGCGTTTCTCCGATCCCCACGACGGCGGTGGTTCCTCTGATGCTCATGTTTAATG
>DATBMR010000166.1:0-5219 GCA_036554745.1 Binatia bacterium | reverse complement strand
ATCCGCTACGTAGCAGTCTGATCGACGGTCGCAAGGACGCAGGGTTTGACCGGCGAACCGGCGGCCGTTTGCGCTGTCAAGCCGGTCTTACTAAGATGTCTTTGAACCGATGGCAACCCGATCTAAAGTAAAACGCGGCTTGTACTTTAGCGTTGCCGCGGCGTTTTGGTTTTTTCTCGCCGTTTCCGCACCGCATCGGGTGCATCATTTCTTCGAGCAGGTTCCCGCGGCGTCCGAGTACCCTGCAGCAGAGATCCAGTCGCACGACCATGTTCACGGCGACGATCACAATCCTGCCGATCACGATCGCCGTCAACGTCAACGACCGTTGCAGCAAAGGGATTGCGTCATTTTATTCGCGGCGCAAAACGCCCACGCGTCGGTCGTTCAGTCGTTTAACTTCACGGTTCGCGAATGCGCCCGTACGCGCGACCCTGAGCCAATATTTGCGACCACCGTTTCGTTCAATCCCGCTCCGTTCTCGCAACGCGCACCGCCTCTGGTCTAGCGTTAATTTTTTCTTCGGACCACTTTCGCCGTCATCTTCGAGCCGATAATCCAGCAAACTTGTTTGTTGGACAAAAAAGTTCGTGTGCCGGTTGCCTTGATTTGCTGAGTTGGCAGCTGCTTTCAGGTGCGGCCTCCCGCTACGGCGCGGCCGGCGTGCTGGGCACAGCGAAAGTACCCTTTGTAACCTTTTGCGGATTCGGCAGGTGTTGTTATGAAAATTTATTTCGCTAGATCGTCGCTCACGTTAATCTTTTTGTTTCTTTTGGGTTGCGGTTCGGAGCTGGCTGCGCCGTCGTCCCAAAATCGCGGCAGCCAGCTAAACTTTGGAGCGGAGATCGGCATCGGCAATTCAGCAGCGAACCCGTCGACGCCGTTTCTACGCTACGCCCGGAACGGCCATCTCTTTGCCGCTTGGACCGAGGATCACGATACTCTTGGGCCCCAAGGAAAAGCCGCTGCCGGCCATCATGACAAATCCGGTAAGATGACGCCCTCCCCCATGCGCAATGTCTATTTAGCCTCGTCGTCGGACGGTGGAAACACCTGGCCGTCACACAAGCGGGTGAATAGTGATATCGAGGCGGTCCAGGGCGAAGAGAACGGTCCCAAGGTCGCGTTCGATACCAACAACCGGGCGTACGTCGTCTGGTCGATCCCGGGCAGCAAAGGCGACAAAACCCGCGCGAACGTTCGCTTCGCCCTAGAAGACGGCAAGGGCGGCTTCACGCCAGCGCGAACGCTGAACGAGGTAAAGGACGCGGCGCGTTTTCCGATCATCGAGGCCATGCCCGACGGCAACTTCTTGATCGCCTGGATTGACCGGCGCATCGACAATCCAAAACCGCGCCAGCTTTATCTGATCAAGATGGGCGCCGATGGCAAAGCACTGACTAAAAACTATCAAGCAGGCCAGGGGCTCTGCGAGTGCTGCAAGCTCGGCTTCGCGTTCGCCGACAACGGCAAAACAGTGTACATGGTCGACCGCGAGGTGGATAGCAACAAAATTCGCAATCACGTTTTGCGCAAATCTACCGACGGCGCCGCCACCTTCGGCGCGCCGGTCGAGATTAGCAACGATGGCTGGCAGGTGCCATCTTGCCCGCACTCGGGACCGAGCATCGGCCGCGACAGCCGCGGCTGGCTACACGTGGTCTGGTTCACTCTTGGGCGTTCGGAAAAAGAAGCGGGAATCTATTACAGCGTGTCCAAAGACGACGGCGCAACCTTCGCGCCGCGCCGACTGGTGCACGCCAACACCGCGCCGGAAATTCTTTATGCCAATCTCGCGGTCGGAGTCGATGACACGATTTACTTGGCCTGGAGCAACCTCGATAACGCCGGCAAAGCGCAAATTTTTATGCGCATGATCCCACCCGACGGCCGGCCATGGAGCGCAATCCAACAAGTGAGCAACGCGAAGGGCAACGCCAGCCGGCCGGTCCTCGCGCTCAGAAACAAACAGCTACAGGTTGCCTGGACCGAGACTGACGGCGAGGATTCGCGAGTTGTCCTTAGAAGTGCGGCGGTGGACGGATGAAGTTACCAATCGCGGAGCCGAGGTTGATCGGTCGGTGTGCAGCATGGCGCGGGATAGTGGTGTTATGTTGCACTGCCCTTTTGTCGACAATTTCATCGATCGCTTGGTCGCAACACGGACATCACAGCGGTCAGCTCGCCGCGCCTGTTGTCGGCACCCCGGCGATACCGTTCGAACTCAAATCGCTTGATGGTAAGCCGGTCGGACTCGCAAACTTCCGCGGCAAACCATTGGTCGTGAACTTCTTTGCCAGTTGGTGCGATCCCTGCCGCGAGGAGATGCCGCTGATCAACGAGTTGGCGACGAAGGCCAACAAGGACGGCTACAGCGTGCTCGGCATCGCGGTCGAAGACAGCCGTGCCGCAGTGACGGAATACGCCAAGGAATCCAAGCTGATGTTTCAGATCGCGCTCGATCTAAACAGCAAGGTCAAGCGCGCTTACCGTATCTTCGGCCCGCCGGCGACGTTTTTCATCGATGGCCAGGGAATCATCCGCGACGTAGTCCTCGGCCCGATCACGCCGGAACGCGCCCGCGACGCAATGAAGAAGATCGGCGTCGCGCCGTGAGCAACAGATAGGCACGCGATGAACTCTGCCGAAATACAAGAGGAATGAAAATGAAAACTGGAGTTATGCTATTAGCGAGCGCGATTGGACTTGCAGCATCGTCAGGTGTCGCGAGCGGCCAGCCTAACGATGGCCAAGCTCAGAAAATGAAAGATGACCGTCCGCATCATATGACCCGCGTTAGGTCGGCGGGAGCCTGCAGGGGCTTTGTGATCCTCCCGAACGGATACGCAGTGTTGAGCGGCATGTCGGACCAGCGTCATCAAGCCGGCGAGGCCCCCGCACATCACGGCAACAAGGAAGAAATGTCCCATGCCCCTATGGCGGATAAGAAAAGCGGTCAGCAAAGGCCGACGGCACCGATGGGCAAAGACCATCTCATGGGTCTAAAACATGGTGACAACGTCCAAATGGAATCAAGCCGGTTGTGTGTTCCCGTCGACGAGAAAGCCGGGACCCAGTGGACAGCGGTGAGCTCGGCTCGGTCGCTCCAGGTCAATGCCAAATCGTTGCGCGGAAATCTTGCCCACAACAGCCGCTCGAACGAGGGATTTGAGATCACAATCATGGACGGCTCCAAGCCCGTCGGAAACGCGGACGTGCGCGTGGTGGCGCGGATGCCGCATCATGACAAAAACATGGCGGGCGGACACGGGCCAGCGAACGATCCGGATGCCCAAGGCATGATCACGAAGATAGCGGGAAAAGGTCGCTACGTCCTTAGCAACGTTGATTTTAATATGGGAGGACCGTGGCTTTTCGAAGTGCGGGTCAAGCGCGGCTCCGAAACGGCAAAAGCCTATTTCGCGGCAACGGTCGGCCAAGAGTAAGCCAGAAAAAACCGTGAAGAGGTTCGAATGAAGCTCTCGCTGCTGTGGGCAGCGATTTGGCTCGGTAGTCTGCTGATGGCGTACGGCCAGGGATTATCGAGCGAGATTTGGACGGCCGAGGAGTGGGAAAAGGCACGATCCTTCAGCCCTCTGCCGCTCCCACCGCCCGATCCATCCAACCGCTTGTCGGGAAACGATGAAGCCGCCCGTTTGGGTCAGCGCCTTTTTTTCGATCCGCGACTCAGCCCCAAGAACTTCTCCTGCGCGTCCTGTCATCGTCCGGAGATGGGATTTAGCGATGGACTGGCGGTAGCCAATACCATCGCTCCTCTGCACCGAAACACCATGACCCTCCTCAATGTGGGCTATTATCGGTGGCTCACTTGGGACGGGGCGCGCGATTCGCTTTGGCACCAGGCGTTGGCGCCGATTGAGAATCCCAAGGAAATGGGGTCGTCGCGGCTCCACGTCGTCAAGACCGTGATGCGTCACTATAAGGGCGAATTAGTCAAGCTCGTCAGACTACCCGAGGGATGGAACAAACTGTGGCCACGATTACCTGATTTCGGCCAACCGGGCGACTCCCAATTCGACCGGCTGCGCAACAGCGATAAGGAAAAAGTTAACAGGGTTTTCGCGTCCGTTCTGAAAGTCATCGCGGCTTACGAACGTAAAATCATCAGCGGTCGATCTCCTTTCGATCGCTTCGTCGCAGGCGAGCGTCAAGCCCTCTCGGACTCCGCTCAAAAAGGATTTCAACATTTTCTCCGTTTCGGCTGCGACCGCTGTCACAACACACCGCTATTTTCCGATGATGATTTTCACAATCTTGGTCTTTCTTCTTCCGCCGCTCCGGATAACGGAAGATACGATGGTTTGTCCGTCGTCAAAAGCAGCCGCTTTCGTGGGACGGGTCCCTATGCCGACGGCGCGCCGGTTATCGATGTGGAAAGTTATAGCCCGGGGAAGACCCTGATCGGCGCCTTTCGTACCCCTAGCCTGCGGGAACTCAGATATACCGCGCCCTATGGTCACAACGGGACGGTCAAGACACTGGAAGATTGGATGAAACATTACACGGACGTCACCACCACAGATAATCCTCAATTTATTGGCAGTCTCGATCCATCCTTACCTCGAATCGAAATGACCGAAGCCGAAAAAAATGAACTGGTGGAATTTCTTATGTCTTTGTCCTCGGACTACAGATCGTCGTGGACGCCGATGCCTGAGAATAGGCGCTCTTCCTACCGTCGATAGCAAGTCGCCATAAGATGTAGCCTAGGCGTTCGATTCGGAGAAAAGCGTCACCGATCTTGTTAGCAAAGAGGCGATTGCGGCCTGGGCCTTCCTCGCTATAAGATTGAGCTAGAATGAGCAAACTATCCAGCCTTTTTCGGGAATAATGAGCAAACTATCCAGCCTTTTTCGGGAATATGGGTTCCGGTAAAGTAATCGCGATCACTCTCTTGTGTGCCACCACTGCTTTTTGGAGTCCTATGACCGGCGTTTTTGCCCGACGACTGAACGCTTATAACGAATCGCAGACCCCCCGGCCAATCGATATTGTCAAGGTCTACCTCCAAGCAAGTCACGCGCGGGACCCGCGCAGCGCCTATCACCTCATCTCGGCCGCTGACCAACGGATTAGAGACGAGAAAACTCATCTCAAATCGTCGGAAGCCTTGGAAGGATTCGCCCTCGCGCTCGCACAAAAGCTCGCCGCAGGCCTAGAAGTGCGGATGATCAAACAGGAGACGAGTGCCACCAAAG
>DATBMR010000156.1:0-11543 GCA_036554745.1 Binatia bacterium | reverse complement strand
CTGGCAATACAATATTCCCGCTTTCGTCGACGCCGGATACCGCGCCATCGCTTTCGATCGGCGCGGGTGGGGCCGCAGCACTGCGAATCCTGACACCGGCCCGCAGCCCGGCACCATTGCGGAAGACCTTCACGCGCTGGTGGAACACCTGAAGATCGACCGCTTCCATCTCGTTGCAGTCGCCGGCGGAGGGTTTGCCGCCTACGATTACGTTCTCTGGCATCCGGAGAGGGTTCGCAGCCTGGTCGTCGCCGCCAGCGGCGGCGCCATCGTCGATGAAGAATTGAGCAAGCTGCGCGAGAAGACCACGCTTCCAGGTTTCAGGAGCTGGCCGCCGGAGTTTCGCGAAGTCAGCATGGGCTACATGGCGACCAATCCGGAAGGCCTGAAGCGCTGGCTCGAGATCCACAACCATTCGCAACAGAAAGGCGCGCCGGCGCAACCGCAGCGGACCACCATCACCTTCGAGAAGCTCGCGACGATTCGCGTGCCGACGTTATTGATGCCGGGCGATCAGGACCTGCAGTGCCCGCCCTGGGTCATGCGCCGGCAACTCGCCCACATTCCCCATGCCGAGTTCGTCGTGCTGCCCGAAGCCTCTCACTCGATCAACTGGGAACAACCCGAAGCCTTCAACCGTAACGTCCTGGAGTTTATCGGCAGACACTGACGGTTATCCGATGCATTGACAGCGAAGACGATCATAATTGTAAAGATCGAGCACCGATTTCGTCGTGCCCGCGGCTAAACGACTTGAACGAAGCGAAGCGGTTGAACCACTTGAACGATTTGAACGACTCCCGAGGTAGCAACTAAGGCAAGTCCGGCACGAGAACTCCCCACCTTGCCAGGTTAACGCTCTGTTCTTTCGAGAGGGGTGATCATGCGTTTCAGGAGAAAGTTAAAAATTCCTACAAAAAAGGCCGCAAAGAAAACCGCCTTCTGCGTCGAAGAGGCGACGATTGCTGGAGTGCATCGGGCTTTCCGCGCAAAGAGGCTCACAACAACGGAACTCGTGAACCTTTATCTCGCGCGCATCAAGGCCTATAACGGCGTCTGCGTGCGCGGCGCGATCGACGCCGCCACCGGACTGCAGCTGGGAGACATCACGCCGATCCGGAATGTTGGGCAGCTCAATGCTTTCATCACTCTGAATCTAAAAGAGGAGAAGCGCATCAAGCTCGGCTTTCCCGAGAAACTCAAACGGACTCACACCGGCCGCGACGCAAAATACCCCGACGCGCTCGATCGGGCGCGCGGGCTCGACCGTTACTTCGCCCGCACCGGGAAGTTTGCCGGACCGCTCCACGGCATCCCGATCGCGATCAAGGACAACTACGATACCTTCGACATGCGCACGACGGCAGCAGCGGCGGCCGAATACGCCGACGATCGCCCGCCCGACGACGCCACCATGGTCGCCAAGCTGCGCGCCGCCGGAGCGATCCTGCTCGGCAAGACCAACATGGACGAGTACGCTCCCGCTGGGATCGCGCGCAGCGCGTTCGGCGGCCAGACCTGCAATCCCTACGATACGACGAGAATACCCGGCGGATCGAGCGGCGGGTCGGCCGCGGCGGTGGCGGCCAACCTCGCCATGTGTGCTCTGGGCACGGATACATCCGGGTCGGTGCGCTTTCCGTCGTCGTGCTGCAACCTAGTCGGCCTGGTCGCGACTCAAGGCCTGGTGAGCCGCGACGGCATCGTGCCGCTGTCATTTACGCGGGACCGCGGCGGCCCGATCTGCCGCACCGTCGAAGACACGGCAATCCTTCTCGAAGTTCTCGCCGGCTACGATGCCAAAGACCCGGTCACGGCCGCTCGCGCCGCGCGGCCGAAGCTTTCTTATGCGCGGTATGCCGGGGGAAAGTCTCTGCGCGGAAGAAGGCTCGGCGTGCTGCGCGATCTGATGATCGAAGCGAGCCTGGCCGATCGGGAAAATATCCGTGTCGCCAACCAGGCGATCGCCGCCATGAAAAAGGCCGGCGCGACGATCGTCGACCCGGTGAACGTCGACAAAACTATCGCCGATCTGGTTCCTTATCTCGAGCCCGGCTGGCTAAAGAGATATTTTCCCGCGGCGTTTCCGGATTCTGCCAAACCCATCGACCACATCGTCTCTATGGCGTTCGATCGCAGCCTGATTCCTTCCGGCGTCCGCGGCGTAAACCTGCGCATGCTCGCCGCCCAGCCGCGCGGCCACGAAGCGCACTACGCGATTAATCGCTACCTGCGTGAGCGCGGCGACGCGAAGTTCAAAGATCTTGAGGACATGCTCGCTATGCCGATGTTTTCCGGCAGCCTGGATAATCTCAAAAGAGCCTTCAGCGACGACGCCGCGACTTTGGACACGCCGGCGCAGACGGATCATCTTGTGCGGACGCAGACGTTGCGCCAGATCATTCTTCAGGTGATGGCCGAAAATAATCTCGACGCGCTGGTTTACGCCTACACGACGATTCCGCCGCACATCATCTTGACGAACCGAATGGCGAAAACCGTCGAGACGCACACCGAGCCAAAAATTTTAAAGGCCGGCACGGCCATGTCCGATCCGAGCCTCGTGTCCGGTGAGCCGGTGCTGAAAGCCGATCTCGACACCTATCGCGGCGCCGGATCGAGCTTCGCCGTCAACTTGAGCCCCGAAACCGGCTTTCCGGCCATCGTCGTGCCGGCCGGATTCACCCGGGAAGTCTATGATCGCGTGCCGGACGATAGCGACCCGAACGGCAGCCGGTTGGAAGGGCCGAAACCAGTGGAGCTGCCGGTTGCTCTAGAATTTCTTGGGCGCCCATTCGAGGAAGCGACGCTCTTCGAGATCGCGTCCGCATTTGAAAACATGACACGCCATCGTCGCCCACCGCCAGCATTCGGCGCGCTTGTCGATAACGGGTAATCTTAAACGAGTGGAACGAACGATTGGAGCCGTTGTTCTCGTCGAACGACTTGAACGACTTGAACAATTATTGAGTCGTTTAGCCCGGCGTCGGCAAAGCTGTCCGGTGATATGAGAGATCGACGTATTTCTCCACGGGGGGAATAGGATGCGCCAAATAACCGAGCTCGGCTCGTAACTCGAGAGCGGCCGTAAGGCCGGACATATTCAGGACGGCGTTTGCGTAGAGACCGTGTTTCGGATGGAGTAGGGCGTCCAAAGTATGTTCGGCGGCGGCGCCGTCGATTTCGTTATATCGAGCGAGAATGTTGAGGCATGCTCGGCGATTCGCTCTCTCGAAACACCACTGCGTCGCTTCCGCGTACGCTCGAATGTACCGGACGAGTCGGTCCGGATGCTGCTCCGCCCAACGCCTGCTCGCCGCGCCGCACGTGCCTTGGTACGACGGGATCATCTCGAAGTCTCTGGCAAGCAGATGACATCCCGCCGCCAGAGCATTCAAGACGAAAGGTTCAGTTAACAGAGTCGCCGCGATTTTCCCTCCCATTAATGCGCGGTAGCGGCTTTCCCATCCGCCGATTTCGATCAGCTGATAGTCGCCTCTAGCAAAACCTCTGGCGTGGAGCATCCTTTCCAGCACTAAGGCAAAGCCGCTAGTCCTGGCATCAACGCCGATGGATCTGCCGAACAGCCCGTCGATGGATGCGCAACCCGGCGCGCCTACCAGAGTAAAGAGCCCGCTATGCAGACCCATAAAAATGAAAAGATCGGAGCGGTCATCGTTTTCAACAGCGGCGATGATGTCGTCCGCGCCGGTATGGCCGATATCATATTGGCCCTCTTTAAGAGCCTGACTGATGTATAAGGAGCCTGGTGTGTAAGCTGTTTCGAGAGCGAGCCCGTGCCGGGCAAAAATCCCGGTCTCGATCCCCGCATGAACCGGCAAGTTGTAAGCGGCGCGAAACTGAATCAGCTTGAGTGTTTCTGTCATAGCGATGCGTCTCGCACTGCTCCTATCACGCCGTGCGCGAAAACGACAACCTTGAGTTGTCAGTTCGTTCCCGCATGCCTTGAGACAGAATTCAGACGGCCGTTCGTTACAATGTTCACCTGATACGCTTTGAGAAAAAGAATAGCCAAAATCTTCGTGACTTTCGTGCGCTCTCTCTTTCGAAAATTATCATCGGTCGCAATCTACCGCGTTGAAAGGCCGGAGCGCGAGCAATATCGATTCTTCCCCTTGAGGGGGCAAGCTAGGAAGTGCTGATCGGTCTAGATCGAATCGAAGCGCCCCTATTCCGCCCTTTCCCTGTCGAGGGGGAAGGAGTTAGGAGCGAGCTCCACCAAAGAGTTTTTTATCCTCTGCAGGCGAGCGTAAGGTCATGAGACATTTCGTGGTGAGAGAGCACTTAAGTTGACAGTTATCTTACTTTCGACTACTGCTCGCGTAGTTCAAGAAGAAGAATTGGAGGTGAGCTTATGCCAGTGAAGGTTATGCGCATAGAGGACGCACCGGTAAGAGTCATGCGATGGGATCGCGGGAAAGCGCTCCGGCTGGTGGATGAAGCCGACGGCGCAAAGAACGTCGATGTGCACATCAATCTGATTAACGTCGATTCGGGACCGGGTCCGACCCACTACCATGCCAAAGCGGAAAATATTTACGTCGTGTTGGAGGGAAACGTCGAGGCTATCGTCGAGGGGAAAAAAATTCGCCTGGGTCCGGGAGAAGTTGCGTTTATTCCGCCCGGAGTGCGGCACCAAGCCGGCAACTGCGGTGATAAAGTCGCGCGCGTCCTCGAGATTTACGCTCCCGCGGGCGAGGACTTTCACATTGTTGATGATTCAGAGAATAAGCCGCAAAGCTAAGAGAGAGAAAATTTCGTTGCAAAGAACGCAAAGTAAAAAGGTTCGTGCGGACGATTTCTGTTATTTCGACTTCTTCGGGCCACCGCTCAAGATAAACTCCTGGGGAAAATGCTTCTCCGCCAGCGGAGTAGAGGCGATCCGCGCAAAACAAGAAGGATAATCCAACACCGATGGCGAAAATGCAGTTCGGCGTTTTGCTGCCCCACTTTGGCAAAGAAGCCTCACCGTCTCGGATCATTGACGGCGCCAAAATGTGCGAGGAGCTGGGATTTGATTCCGTATGGGTGAGAGATCATTTGATTTGGCATCCGCACGGCATGGAAAAGTCGGGCCTCAAATTCGTCGAACCCATCGTCACGCTTTCGGCGGTGGCGGCGGTGACAAACAAAATCATTTTGGGCATCGCCGTGCTTGTTCCGGTGCGTTGGCCGCTTAAAGTCAGCCAGGATCTCGCGAGCCTCTCTTACATGGCGGGCGGCCGGGTCATCGCCGGGATGGGGTTGGGATTTAATCCCGCCGAGCTTGCGACCGTCGGCTTGCGGATCGAGGATCGTGTCGAAATCCTGCGCGAGACCGTCGAGATCGCGCGACTGATATGGAAAGAGAATAACGCGTCGTACCAGGGCAAGATATTCTCATTCGCAAACGTGACCATCGAACCCAAGCCCGTCGAACCAATACCGATCTTCTGCGGCGGCAGTACCCGTGCCGCGATAAGAAGGGCCGCGGAATATTGCGACGGCTGGATTCCCGGTCGGGTTCCCATGGCGACTTTCGATGACAGGATAAATTATTTGCGGCAACTGACCGATAGGAAGATTACTTTGGGCAATATTCCGGTCACGCGCATCGATAAGGACCGAAAGAAAGCTCGGGCAAGTATCGACGTTGGGGCGCTTGCGGAGAGCTCCGAGGGAAGCAGCCACTGGATCAAGCCGCGTTCCGGAAAGTTTCAGACGATCGAGGATCTCGAAGGCCTGTTGATCGTCGGGAACCCGGATGACTGCGCTGCAGAGATCGAAAAGTTCCGCGCACGAGACCTCGAACACTTGGTGTTCGATTTGAGACTTCAATACGACCGCTACGAAGAGAGCTTGGAACTGATCGGTAAGGAACTGCTTCCGAGGTTCCAGTAAACTAACCGACGCTTGATGCTGCAGGGCAAGGCTCTGAATCGGCCGATTGTCGCTGACAGCTTGCCCATAATCCCGACGCTGAGTTCATCTTGCTGCCCGAGGCCGCTCACTCGATCAACTGGGAGCAGCCCGAAGCTTCAACCGCCCACGTTTTGGAGTCCATCGCGATTACCGGACGCAGTGCCATTCTGATCTGCTTCAAGCTCCGTTGAAAAGTTGGGCGAGCACATCCGATTATGACGCCGCGGCCGTCTCCATCGGGTGTTTTGCGTGCCCGGCAGAGGGTCATGCACTGAAGTTCGGAACTCCATAGGGTGACGCTTCATAACGAATCGCCAAAAAGTTTCTGGCAGGACGGCACATCGGGTGTTTTCGAATTAGCCCGGAATGTGATTCAATCGACAATCCGAGAAATCTATATGGACAGGGCTGAGGCCGAGCAGTTCCTTTTTTTTGGTTCCGCCGAGCACGACGCGCCGGCTGTTGAAGGACCATGCGAATGGCCAGCTATTGATTCAAATGTCTAGGATTGCATCAAGGGCATCGTTTAACGCTTAGAGCTTCTTTTTCGCACTCAAACCGCTCTCTCGAGGGAAAGCGCCGGCAATTCAATCTCGCTGCCGGCGGTGCGCGCGGGCGGTGGGAGCAAACGATTGCGATCATGACTCACCCTATGAGCTCGCAACCCACGGTGGCGCAAAGCCTTGCGCGGTTCATCTCTGACCTGAGTTACCGGCACATCCCGGCCGAGGCCGTGGCGCGCTGCCGCGAGCTGTTGCTCGATCAACTGGGTTGCCAGTTGATCGGCGCGAGCGTGCCGTGGAATCAGCCGGTCTATCAATTCGTCAAAAACGCCAAGAGCGGCGGCCCGGCGCGGATCGTAAAATACGGCAACGAAGTGCCGCTCGACGACGCGGTGCTCGTGAACGGAACCTTCGCCCAGGGCTGCGAGCTCGACGACTACTACGATCAGGGCGGCGGCCATCCCGGCGCGGCGACGGTGCCGGTCATCGTCGCGCTGGCGCAGCAGCAGACTGTCAGTGGGCAGGAACTGATCACCGCGATGGTGGCCGGCTATGAAGTCGGGTGGCGCATCGGCCGCGCGCTCTTGCCGGAATTGATGCAGCGCGGCTATCACGCGCAAAGCGCCGTCGGCGTATTCATCGCCGCCGCCGCGGCAGGCAAGATTCTCCGCCTCGATCCGGACCGGATGACCCACGCGTTGGCCATTGCCGGGAGCCACGCCGGCGGCACAATGGAGTACGACCAGAGCGGCGGCGAGGTCAAGCGCCTGCACAACGGCATGGCCTGCTGCGGCGGGCTCCGCTCCGCGCTGCTGGCAGAGATCGGACTCACCGGACCGCCGACGATCTTGGAAGGCGAGCGCGGCATTCTCAAAGTGATGTCCGGGAAGTGCAATATCGACCCGATCGTCAATGATCTTCAGGCCGGAACGGAAAATCTCGCGCTCTACCATGCGGCGATGAAGCGATTTCCGGTGAATGCGAGCCAGCATGCGCCCATCGAGCTGCTCGACAATTTGGTCCGCGAGCACAAGATCGACCCGCGGCAGGTTACGGAAATCAAGGTCGAGGTTAATGAAGGGATCCTGCTGCACAGCGGTACGATTTATCAGCCCAAGGAAGTCATCGAAGCGCAGTTCAGCCTGCGCTTTTCCCTCGCGCTGCGGTTGCTCAAGGGCAACAACGACCTGCAGCATTATCTCGATCCAGCGATGTGGAGCGATCGAGCGATGTTGGAGATCGGCAGGAAGATCGAACTGCTTGCCGATCCGACGGCCATCGGCCCGCGTCGTTTCGCCTGCGCGATGAGCATTCAGTTTTCCGACGGTCGCGAGGTTCGCGGTTCTCTGGCGGCGCCGAAGGGCAGCTACAAGAACCCGCTCAGCGCCAGGGAATTGCACGACAAATTTTACCGCCTGGGCAGGACGGTTCTGGACGACCAAAGGCTCGGTTCGATCGTAGACTCGGTGGAACGCATCGAAAGCGCGCAAAGCGTCGCGGCACTGAGCACGCTCATGACGGCGGCGTGATGACGCTTATCCCGGAAAACGCGTTTTCGGATGCCGGCAATTTCTCAATCGACTCAGAGAGTCCACCCGAGGAGGCTTCAGATCTCTATGGCGGGAACGATGTATGACCTGATCGTGATCGGGGCGGGTAACGCGGGATTGACCGCGGCCCTGGCGGCGCGGCAGCAAGAGATGCACGTGCTGCTGCTGGACAAATGTCCCAAGGCAGCGCGCGGCGGCAACACGCGTTTTTCCGGCGGCGGTTTCCGCTTCACCTACAACAGTCTGGACGACATGCGGCCGATGCTGCCGGGCCTCACGGACGAAGAGGCGGCGAAGATGGAGGTCGGCACTTATTCCAACGCGGAATTTTTCGAAGACGTGATGCAGGTGACCGAGTATGCCGCCGACAAAAAGCTCACCAATATCTTGGTCGATCAATCCTACGCCACGGCGCGCTGGCTGACGGATATGAACGTCAAATGGATTCTTTCCACTAGCACCCATGCGGTGAAGATGGGCGGGAAAATCAAGTTTCCCTCGGGCCGGGTGATTTCGGTGAACGACGGCGGCCTCGGCCTGGTCGAAATGCTGTTTCCGACCGCGGAGAAAAACGGCATCGAAATCATCTACGAAGCGAAGGCGACCGCTTTGACGGTCGATGCCAAGGGCAAGGTCTCCGGCGTCCGGGTGCAAACGGCGGAAGGACCGGTCGATTTCCCGAGCCGAGCCGTGGTTTTGGCCGCAGGCGGCTTCGAGGCCAATCCCGAGATGCGCGCACGCTATCTCGGCGCGGGCTGGGATTTGGTGAAAGTCCGCGGCTCGCGCTACAACACCGGCGAGGTTCTCGGTCTGGCGCTCGGCTTCGGCGCCCAGCCGATCGGCCACTGGAGCGGCTGCCATGCGGTGCTGGTCGACGCCGAAGCGCCCGACGTCGAGTGCGCCTACGAGCACCGCTACTCTTACCCCTACGGCATCATGGTTGACATCAACGGCCGGCGCTTCGTCGATGAAGGCGAGGACTTTTTCAGCTACACCTACGCCAAGTGCGGCCGGGAAGTGTTGCGCCTGCCGTGGCGCACCGCCTACCAAATTTTCGACAGCAAGGCCCGGCCGCTACTGCGCTCCGAGTACAACCGCGGCTTTCACGTCAGCGCCGATACGATCGAAGCGTTGGCGAAGAAGTTACCGGGCCTGGATTGGGAGAATGTCGTCAAAACGGTCGACGCGTTCAATGATGCGGTCAACGACGCGCCGTTCGATCCCTCCAAGCACGACCGCAAATGCACCCGCGGCATCAGCCCGGTGAAGTCGAATTGGGCGCAGCGCCTGGACACACCGCCGTATTATGCCTTTCCGGTGACCTGCGGGATTACGTTCACCTTCGGCGGCGTCGGCATCACCGAAAAGGCCGAGGTCAAGGACACCAGCGGCAACGTGATCAGCGGACTGTTCGCTGCCGGCGAAATCACCGGCGGCTCGTTCTTCAACAATTATCCCGGCGGCTCCGGCTTGATGAAAGGCGCCGTCTTCGGCCGCCTGGCGGGCACCAGCGCCGCCGCCTTTGCCAAGGCGCACCGCGCCTAGTGCAGGCAGCTGAAAAAGACTCGGTGCTGGAGTGATGAGTTCAAGACGCAATACTCCATTACTCCAACACTCCATTCCGTTCTCGCGCCTGAGCAGCCCGCAATGTGAGCGACATCAGCCTGGCGAAAGACTACACACAGGAGAAACCAAAATGGCAACCGGCATTACTGAACAACTGGCGATCCATACGGCCAAGGTGCGCTACGAAGACATCCCGCCCGAGGCGATCGAGAAGGCCAAGGACTGTATTCTCGACCAGATCGGCGTCGAGCTGATCGGTTCGACTCTGGAGTGGAACAAGATCGCCTATCGCTACATCGCCGATATGGGCGGGCGCGGCGAAAGCACCGTCGTCAACTACGGCAACAAAGTGCCGGCCCTCGACGCCGCGTTCGTTAACGCGACCTTCGGCCAAGGATGCGAGCTCGACGACGTCGGCTTCGCAGCCGGCGGCCACCCGGGCGCGGCCACGGTGCCGGTGGCGCTAGCGATGGGTGAAAAGCAGCGCAGTAGCGGCAAGGATCTTCTCGCCGCGGTCGTCGTCGGCTGCGACGTGATGTATCGCCTGCTCGCGGCGGTGCGGCCGTCCTCGGGCAGGCGCGGGTTTCATAGCCATGGCATCGGCGCGCCTTTCGGTGCGATGGCCACGGCGGCGCGGCTGCTCGGCCTGAACGGCGGGCAAATGCTCCACGCCTTCGGCATCGCCGGCATGCACTCGAGCGGCACGATGGAATACGACCAGACCGGCGGCGAGGTGAAGCGCGTGATCGCCGGCGTCGCGGCGCGCGGCGGCATCCAGTCGGCGATGCTCGCCCAACTTGGTCTCACCGGCCCGCCAACGATCATCGAAGGCAAACGAGGATTTCTGAAAGTATTCGCCGATCAGGTGGAGCCCGAGGAAATTACCCGCGATCTCGGCCGCGAGTTCAAGATCATGCGTCTTTGGTTCAAGCTTTATCCCTGCGTCGCCACCGTGCAGGGAGTGATCTACACGCTCAGCAAACTCATCGATGAACACCGCTTCACGGCTGACGAGGTCGAGGAGATCCGCGTCGGCATCTCGGAGACGTCGCTGTCGCACGGCGGCGCGATTTACGAGCCGCACGATACCGCAAGCGCGCAATTCAGCCTGCCGTTCTCCCTCGCGATCCGCTTGTTGAAAAACGACAACGACCTGAGCTTCTACATGGATCGGCAGCTGTGGACCGACCCCAAGGTCCTGGCGCTGGCGAAAAAAGTAAAGAGCTACGCCGACCCGAACGCGAAGAAGGACCAGAATTACAACACGACGATGGAAGTCAAGCTCACTAACGGCAAAACTTACAAGGCGTTCGAGCCCTATCCGCCCGGCTCGCCGCTCAACATGGTGAGTCGGGACGTGCTGCGCGCCAAGTTTCGCAAGATGGCGCGCGCCGTGCTGACGGACGAGCGCATCGACACATTGATCCAAGCCGTAGAGCGACTGGAGACCTACAACGATACGGCGCAATTGCTACCGCTGCTCGTGAAGTGACGCGGAAGAAAACCGGGATGATTCCGCAGGTACTTGGGAACTCGAAACCAGGTTTCACTCAAACAGGTCCAATCGTTCCAGCGGTGAACACTTTGACACTTCACACGCCTTTACTTGCCGCACCGGCAGGATAGCCCAGCGCGGACAAGTCGGCGGTAATTTCATCGAGGATCAGCGGATCGTCGATGGTGGGCGGAACTTGATAATCGACCCCGTCGGCAATCCTTTTGATAGTACCGCGCAGAATCTTGCCCGAGCGCGTCTTGGGCAGCCGCTTGACGACCGTCGCAACCCTGAAAGAGGCCACGGGGCCGATCCTGTCGCGCACCATCTGAACCGCCTCGCTTACGATTTCGCCGTCTGAGCGTCGCACGCCGGCCTTGAGCACGATCAGGCCGAGCGGAATTTCTCCTTTGATCGCGTCGGCGACTCCCAAGACCGCGCACTCGGCGACATCGGGATGAGACGCCAGCACCTCTTCCAATGCGCCGGTGGAGAGCCGATGACCGG
>DATBMR010000151.1:0-15385 GCA_036554745.1 Binatia bacterium | reverse complement strand
GATCCACGAAGGTGTGTCGGTCCACTCGCTGTGCGTGGTCCGGATATACACGATCGTGAGTCCCACCCGGCGGGCCTCGTCGATCAAGTGCAGCAGATTCGGCACCATCGCCATCGCTGCGCTCACATCTTCGCCGCGCTTACCAGCGCTGCCATCGGGGCTGACAAAATCGTTTTGCACGTCAACGACGATAAGCGCGGCGTTTTTGGGATCACACCGCTCCTTTAAGGTTCTTAGGACATCCACATTTCACCTCCCTGATGATCGATCGCACAGCCTTTCAGTGATCATGCATCTGCTGCAAACCACCGTGCCCCATGGCAATGATCGCGGCGCGGGTGATTTTCTCTCCGGCAAGTAAGCGCGGCAGCAAGGCATCGAAGGCGGTGAACGGGTCATGAAGCACGCAGCCCGAAAGACCCATAACCGGCGTCTCGTCCAGATACGCCATGACAAACATGGACCCTGGCAATACCGGGAACCCATGGCTTTCCACTGTTGCGCCGCTTCGCCTGATCCCTTCCGGCGTTTTGTCGTCAGGGTCAACGGACATACCGCCGCTCACGAGAATAACTTCGGCGCCAGCTCGCTTCGCATGCTTGATTTCGCCGGCAATCACATCCGGATCGTCCGGCGCTAACTTGATCGACTCCACCGTCGAACCGAGCTCGTTCACTTTGCGGGTCACGATTGGACCGAAACCGTCTTTGATCCGGCCGGTAAAGACTTCGCTACCGGTGACCACTAAATGAACCTTTTTGGGCGTCATCGGCAACAGCGTGACGATCGGTTTTTGCTTACACAGCTCCTCGGCTTTCTGAATCAATTCTTCCTTCACGACGACCGGGATAGTTCTGGTCCCCGCCACCACGGTGCCTGCTTTCACGAAGCGATCGCCGTGCAGCGTCGCCAGCATTAGATCGCCCAAAGAATTCAACCGGTAGAGCAGGTCGACATCGACTTTGAGTAAGCCAGGAATTGCCGCCACCAGATTGACGCGCCCTTCGCTTGGATCGGTCAATTTCAAATTGGGTCCGGCCGCCGCCTGGGCAAGACGGCGCGCGGCGTCTTCTTCGTGCAGCTCGTCCTTTTCCAACTCCATCACATAAAGATTGCGCTTACCGACATCCAACAGCTTGGGAATGTCTTCTTGGCGGACGACGTGGCCGCGGCGAAATGCCGGGCCTTTATGTTTGCCAGGCACGATCTCGGTAATATCATGTGCCAAGGGCAATCCGACCGCTTCTTCTACGGGGATGACTTTGAGCATGCGCGCGATTTCCTCCGGTTCCTCTCATGGTGAAGAATATATTCCCGGGACCGCACCTTGTCTAGGATTGGATGCGCCTTCTACTCTGCAAAAGTGATCATGCAAATCCGTGGGTTATGCCTAGCCTTCTCGAATGCAGTCCCATGCCAACCACGAGGAAGATTTAGACAAACGGCGGTGGATTCGTTAGTGTCATGGTTCAATCGGCGGGAGTGATGCCCGCCCTGAGGAGCAAAAGTGTCTAGCATACAATTCGAAATCGTCGTCATTCTTTTACTTTTGATCGCCAACGGCATATTCGCCATGTCGGAAATCGCCGTAGTAACCGCGCGGAAGTCGCGCCTGCAGGAGTGGGCCAGCCAAGGCATGGGCAAGGCCCGCGCGGTCTTGGAACTGGCCAACCAACCGAACCAATTTCTCTCGACGGTGCAAATCGGCATCACCATGGTCGGAATTCTGGCCGGCGCCTTCGGCGGCGGCACCCTGACGGAGTGGCTGGCCGCTCAGTTGAGCGCGATCCCGTTCATGGCGTCCTACAGCCGATCACTCGCCCTCGGCGCCGTTGTTCTTGCGATCACCTACTGCTCGCTGATTATCGGCGAACTGGTGCCCAAGCGTCTCGCTTTGGGACATCCTGAATCGATCGCCATGTTTATGGCGCCGACGATGCGTTTACTGTTAAAGGTGTGCGCTCCCGTGGTCCGTCTCTTGAGCGCCTCCACCGACCTGGTGTTTCGCCTGTTTGGCAAGCGCTTCGAAGAGCAATCGTCGGTAACCGAAGAGGAGGTGAGGACGCTGATTCGACAAGGCACCCAGGCCGGAGTGTTCGAAGAAACCGAACAGGATATGGTTGAAGCGGTTTTCCAATTCGGTGACATGAGCGCGCGCGGCTTGATGACGCCGCGAACGCAAATTGTCTGGCTCGATGTGAACGATTCGATTGAGCAGATTCGCGCGAAGCTGACCGATAGTGGCCACTCGCGTTTCCCGGTGTGCGTAAAAAGTTTGGATGAGGTCCTTGGAGTGGTTCACGCTAAAGATATCCTCGCAACTTTCCTGCTCGGCAAGAGCATCGATCTCCGGGAAACCATGCAACAACCAACATTCGTTCCCCGAAGCATGAGCGCCTTGCAGGTGCTCGACAACATAAAAAATTCGGGCAGTCACATGGTCCTGGTGGTCGATGAGTACGGCGGCATCGAAGGTCTGCTGACACATCATGACCTTCTCGAGGCGATCGCCGGCGACATGCCTCTCGGCAAAGCACCGGCCCAACCCAAAGCGGTGCAGCGCAAAGACGGATCGTGGCTGCTGGATGGTATGATGTCAGTCGACGAGTTTAAAGAGATTTTTCAGCTCAAGAGCCTGCCAGGGGAAAAGCGCGACACGTTTCAAACCTTGGGCGGATTTCTGTTTACTCAACTAGGACACGTGCCCTCCGTGACCGAACAGTATGAATGGACCCATCTCCGCTTCGAGGTCGTCGACATGGACGGCAAACGCATTGACAAGGTTCTCGTGACGTCGGCGCATCCACTCGCGGCAAACCAGCAAGCCAAAGGTGGGTAAATGCCGGGCCTGGAGTTGGGGCGCCGGCGTGCGAACTGATCGCGCGCCGGCTTTACTGTTCAGCTACCGAGCATGCCGCTATAGATCGCTGCCGCAACCGCATAGACCAGCGTACCGCCCACAGTTGTCCAAACCACCAGTTTCAACCAGATAGGAAAATCTTCCATGACAGCTTCCCTTCCAAAGGTGTGGCCTTGGCCGCACCTGCTAATGTAAATTTGCGCGACGCGAGATCCACCCCGCGCATCGAGTAAAATCTGGCAAAGGAAACCGGCGGCTAGATCAGAAAGACGCGATAGAGTTTATGCAAGCGAAAGCATCTGCGGAAATCGAAATCTACGTCAAGACTAAAGATAACCGCTGTTAGACTTGATACTTCGACGAACTCCTGTGGCAAGCGGGTCGCCGATTCAACGATATTGTTAGCCAGAGCGCCCCATCCGTTGCGGTTCGACTTTAGGCTGTCCGGTGAGGCAGCGTTTGAAATAATGCCGGAACCGGAAAGGTCGTCGAAATCCTCGATCAGGTCCAAACCTGACAGTAGAACCCAACCGCAGATTAGCAGAGCTGCGATGATTCCTTTGGGCATGTCGTGGATCATCTGCCGAATCGCAACCGATGTCAACACGGCGGCGTGAGATCCAGCGGCAGCTTTCAACCGGCCTCCTCCGGTGGTTTCACCTTGCGAAAAACTGCGAAGATCCACACGTCATAAATGATTTTCAAGGCGCCTGCCAACAAGAACGGCAAACCCAAGCTCGGCTTTGCCAAAATCGCTCCTGTGAATAGCGGCGCCAGAGCCGCGCCGGCGTTACGCGCGACCGAAAGAATTCCGGCTGACGCAGCGCGCTCATCGGCATCGACCACCGCCATCGTATATGACTGGCGCGTCGGCACGTCTAGCTGCGAAAGCGAATTACGCATCAGCAGCATGACGACCGCCAATTCGAGGGTCGGCATCAGCGGCACCAGGAGAATCAAAAAATTCGACGGCAGATGGGTAAACACCATGGTGTTGAGCAGCCCGAACCGCCGCGCGACGGGTGGAGCGGCGAGAAACGAAATGGCGGCGAGCAAGTTGGTGCCGAAAAAGATAGTGCCTAGGGTGTGCAAATCGGTCTCGAAACGCAAATAAAACCAATACGCGACGATGCTTTGCACGATGAAACCACCGGCAAAAGCGTCCAAAGCAAAGAGGCCGGCCAACTTGGCGACGATCGCGCGGGACTTGCGGACGCCAAATTGAGGACGCTGCGAGCCAGAGCGCCGAGCTTCCACTTTTTTCGAAAGCATCGCGAACAACACTGCCAGCGCTAGTGCGGCCGCGATATAACTCCAAATCAACAGCCGATAACCTGCAGCCGTTGATAGCGAAAATAGCGAGGGAAAGCCGACCACTAGCGCGCCGATCGCTCCGGCAACGGAGCCGACAAGATTGTAGGCCGAAAAAACTGCTGTGCGGTGCTGATCGCTAGTTGTCTGTGGCAGGATCGCTTGTTCGATTGAAAGAAAGGGGCCCACCTCTTTACCGGATGGGCTGATCGTGCCAAAAATCGCAGCGATCGCTAGCCATACTGCATTGTCGCTAAGCGCAAACACGCATCCGGCCAACGCCATCAAAACCGCGCCGATGATTAACAGCGCTTTACGGCCGCAAGCGTCGGCAATCGCGGTTATCACAATTGTCATCACCGCGCCGCCGGCGAGCGCGGCGGTAAAAATCCAACCAATGGCCATCGGGCTGAGGCCAAGGTCATCAAGATAAAGTCCTAGAACAACCGACAAAAAACCATAAGCGAAGGCGCGCACGCCAGCAGTCGCGAATAGCAGCCAACCGTCACGGTTTAGTGGAAATGGCATAAGCGAGTGCCGTGAGTATTGCCGACTTTCGCTCCACGCATCAACGAGGTGCCCGCCCGCGGAATTCACAACCGAACTTCTCTATCCAAAGACTGACTGCGCTCACGCTCCGAAAACACGCGTTGGCTAAATGCATCGCTCCATTTAGCTTGGCAGCTCTTAACTGCGCCCGACTCAATTCGTCATAGCTGGCACCGAACCCCCAGCGGCGGTCGCAATTACCCATGCCAAGACAGCGAACTCAAGTGTCAAACGCAAATTGACCATGAGAACGGCGCTACCATCGACAATCTACTATGGGGCTTGGCAATCCGCGCGAGCGCGTTAGCGAAGTTCTAACTCGGGCGTCTAAATGATACTACTGACTATATCGGGCCGCTGCTGGATCCGATCCCGGGAGGCGAGAACAATGAAAATGACGATCCGAAAATCGCGAGATTTCGCCGGACACGCGATCTTGGTCGCCGGCCTGCTCGCGCTTTCTGCCTGCACGAGTCAAACCGTACAGATGATTCAGCCCCAAACCGGCGCGACCGCCGATTGCAGTGGTTCAAGTTTCGGCTTCGGACAGCTCTTTACCGAAAGCTTTGTTGAAAGTTGCACTCGTGTTTACGAGAATCGTGGATTTGTCGCTCTACAACGATTGACCCCTGAAGAACGGGTAAGCCTGGAGCGCCGTGGATTGTTACCGAAAGACAGCGGTAAAGATTGAATCACCCCCCGAGCGAGATCATCTCGATTTTGCGGCGACTCCTGGGGTCGTAGCTGGCGGAATTCAGCGCCTCCAACCGATCGACGGAGTAACGGTCGGACCGCTTCTGCCACAGCCCGCTGAGAAAAGCTCGGATCTCATCGTCGCTGGCGCCGCGGCGGAGGAGAGCCTTTACATCGTGTCCGACCTGGGAAAACAAGCAGGTGACAAACTTGCCGTCCGCCGTTAAACGTAATCGCGTACAGCTGCCGCAAAAAGGCTCCGTCACCGACGCAATCACGCCGATATCACCGCGACCGTCGACAAATTCATAATCCACCGCGGGCGCGCTCCCTTGTTCTCGACCCACTTCTCTGATCGGATACCGAGAGTGAATCGTCTCCAGGATCGACTTTTTGGAAACCAGCTTTGTCGAAGTCCAATTGTTGGCATTACCGACGTCCATGTACTCGATGAAACGCATGGCGAAGCCCTGTTCACGGGCAAATTCTACCAGCGGAATGATCTCATCCTCGTTGATCCCGCGCTCGATCACCGCGTTCAGCTTGATCGGCGCCATGCCGGCCCGTTTGGCTGCAAAGATGCCCTCCAACACTTTGTTCAGATCACCGCGCTTGGTCATGCGCTTGAATCTATCGGGGTCGAGACTGTCGATGCTGATGTTGATGCGCCGCAGGCCGGCCTTCTTCAGGACGTCAATGCGTTCCTTCAGCAGAGCGCCATTGGTAGTCAGACAAAGATCCTCCAGCCCTTCGAGTGCAGCGAGCTTTTTGATCAGCACAGGCAAGTCCTGGCGCACCAGCGGCTCGCCGCCGGTTAGGCGAATCTTCGCAACGCCGAATTCGATGGCGATCCTGGCCAATCGAGCGATTTCCTCGAAAGTCAAAATTTCTTTTTTGTCGATCCACTCGTACTCATCCAACGGCATGCAATAGGTGCAACGGAAATTGCACCGGTCGGTCACTGAGATGCGCAGGTCCTTAAGCGGCCGCTTGTAAGCATCGATGAGCATTAGACTTTAATATGCAACAAAGGGGGAGGGGCCGCAAGCGACGATCTCTCGAGAGAACTAAACTTTGCTGCTATGGGCCGATCTGGTATCCTAGGCCGAATATTCAAGATTACGAAACACATGGTTGAACCTAGGCGAGGAAGCGCCGTAGCAGCGCCCGCTGGAACAAGCCACAGCGACGGTTGTTGCTCGGCAGGCGTGTGCATTTGCGGTCGATGGTCGGGAAGCACTCGGTTTGCCGATTTTCTCTTCGTCACGGTTCAGGCGACCACCCGCGGCATTTGCGCCAAGCACCACCGGTACAAATAGTCTAGGCCGCGCATGAGCTTACGCCAGCAGCAATTGGCCGTCTTCTGCGCAACCTTGGTGGTGATTTTCGGCATTCTTGGGGTTGGTATTTGGCTGATCGCCCAGCGGCTTACCACCGAAGCGACCTTGCAGACCGCGCTACTGATGGCGCGGCAAGTGGAAATCGCCCTGGCGGATAGTCTCCGCGAGCGTTCGATTGTCGTCCAGCCCCGTGAAGTCCAACAGCCTTCATCGTCGTTTTGGGACTTTTTGGGTAATCTTCTGCCCGGCAACCAGCGCGCCAGGCCTTCCCCCGGACCGCAACGCTACACGCCGCCGCGCCACGCTGAAGTCAAAGGATTGATGCAGGCATTTGTCGATCGCAGCGCCAGCATCGAAGCCATGTGGGTGGTCAACGCCGAGGGCCGTTTGCTCTACAGCTCCGTTGACGGTGAGCGCAACAGAGCACCGGCCGGCCCGGCGCTGTTAGACAGGTTGCGTGCGGGTGAAACGGTCATCGCCGCTCGCCGCCAGGGGAAAATCGACTATTATGATGTCTGGGTACCGTTACAGATGCCCTCGGGTGTGCGCAGTCCCGGCGGTTTACGGCTGTGGATCAACCCGGCCGACTGGACGGGATTGTTACGCGGGCTTTCGCATCAATTTATTTTACTTTTCGTCCTAGGCGGAGCGGTTGCTCTGATCAGTGCGTTCCTAACCACCGCACTTTACACGCGCCGCTTTCGTCTGATCAGCGACACCTTGCGCCAAGCAGAAGCGGGAACCTATGCGGCTCGACCCCGGTATGCCAGCCGGGACGAGGTCGGCGCGAGTTTGGATTTAATCGACCGCTTGGTGATGAAACAGCGCAAGAACGTCGGAGCGCCGCCGCCTGTCCAGCGTCTCGCGATCGCCGCACGCACGCTCGCCCACGAAGTCAAGACGCCGCTCAATGCGTTGGCGATTCACTTGGAAGTGCTGCGCAACAAAGTCAGCGACAATAATGATGCGCAATCGCAGCGCTCGCTCTCGGCGCTGGATGCCAGCGTGCGCCAAGTCGATCGGCTGGTGCGCGATTTTAGCGACTACTCTGCACCCGTGGCGATGGAAAAGAAACCAATCGACGTCGCCGAAGTCTTGGGCACAAGCCTGACAGCGGTAGGCTCTGTCTGTACGTCAAAAAATATCAAACTCGCCGCGGAGCTTGTTCCCGGGCCTTGGCCGCTGCAGGGCGACGCCACGAGGTTGCGGCAGAGTTTTGACAATCTTCTGCGTAACGCCGTCGAGGCGCAGCCCGGTGGCGGCGAAATTCGCGTCAGCGCCAGAAAGTCCCACACCCAGTTGATCGTCGACATCAGCGATAACGGCCCGGGAGTGCCGCAAGAACGTCGCGCCGAATTGTTCGAGTTCGGCAAGACTACCAAAGTTGGCGGCAGCGGCATCGGCCTGCCGCTTAGTCAATTGATTGTCGAGTCTCACGGCGGCACTTTGGTCTACCAGGACCGCAACGGTAGCAGCCGCGGCGCTACATTCCGGTTGACACTGCCGCTCGAGGAGTTGCATTAGATGAAGCGACCGACCGTGCTCGTCGTCGATGACGATGCCGCCACCCGTGAAGGCCTTACGGTTTTGCTGGATAGCTGGGGATACCAAACGATTGAAGCCGGTGACGGCAAAGCTGCGCTCAAGCTGTGCGAACAGCAGTTGCCCCATGCTATCGTCACCGATCTGATGATGCCGGGAATGACCGGGCTGGAGTTCGTCGCCGAGCTCGGCGAGCGCGTGCGACAAGCCGCGATTGTGTTTGTTACCGGCCAAGGAACGATTGACACGGCCGTCCAAGCCATCAAGCTCGGTGCCTATGACTACCTGCCGAAGCCGCTCGAGCCTGAACGGTTGCGTGGCGTACTCGACAAGGCGCTTAAACAGGTTTCTTTGGCGCGCGAGACTGAAGCGCTGCGGCAGCGGCTCGAGTCGCCGCTCGGCTCCTATGGCGCGCTGATCGGCAAATCGGCGCCGATGCGCAGGCTTTACCAACAGATCGGCCAAATCGCGGCAACCGACGCTGCCGTGCTCGTAAGCGGGGAGAGCGGCACCGGCAAAGAGCTCGTCGCGCGAACCGTGCACGATTTATCGCCGCGCCGAGACGGCGAGTTTCTTGCGCTTAACTGCGCCGCGATATCGCCCACGTTGATGGAAAGCGAGCTGTTCGGCCACGAGAAAGGCGCGTTTACTAGCGCCGTCGATCGCCACCTCGGCTGCTTTGAGCAAGCCGATGGTGGCACGCTTTTTCTCGATGAGATCACCGAGATGGCGTCCGAGATTCAGCCGAAGCTTCTGCGCGTGCTCGAAGAAGGACAGATTCGCCGCATCGGCGGGAACAAGAGTATTCCTGTCTCTGTTCGAGTGGTTGCGGCCACTAACCGCCAACCGGCGGCGGCGGTGAAAGAAGGTAAACTCCGTGAGGACCTTTTCTATCGTTTAAACGTTTTTCATCTCGATCTGCCGCCGCTGCGCGAGCGTGGCGACGATATCACCCTCTTGGCCGGGTATTTCCTCGAGTCTTTCGCGGCAAAATACAACCGCGCCATTTTGAATTGGTCGGCGGATTTCGCTCCGGCGTTGCTGGCATACAACTGGCCGGGCAATGTGCGGGAGTTGCGCAACACAATGGAGCGGCTTACGGTATTGGCATCGGGCGCATCTTTAAGCGCCAAGGACTTTGAGCATTATGGCCTGACCGCCGTGGTCGACGACCAAACCGAACGCCCGCCGATATCCCTGGCCGAGGCCGAGCGTCAAGCGATCGAGCGCGCGCTCGTCGCCACCGGTGGCAATAAGACCCAAGCCGCTCAACTACTGGGCATCACGCCGAAAACCCTCAATGTGAAACTGTCCCTCTACTCGAAAGAGTAATTTTTTCTCGCGATCGAACATTTTTTCCCCATTCGCGACCCGTCTCCCGCTCAAATCATTATTTTTGTTGAATATGCCGCTGGCACGGCCATTGCCCGTTTACAAACTGGAGCCTGCTGCGTCTAACGAATGGCGCCCGATACGAGGAGCGAACGATGAAGAGCTGGAAAAGATTGGTTGCCTGCCTAATCGCGGCGATTTTTTTCATGTTGGCAGTTGTGGAAGGTGCGGCGTTTAGCGACGACCGCGGCGACCCGCGCGCATACTCCAACCGGCGCGGTGACCAGCAGATGGCGCGGGTGCGCGCCGTGATGCTGCCGCTTCTGCGCGCCGCCGACCATCGTCTCGATTATGACGACATCGAAATTTCGATCGTCGATAATCCTGAGATCAACGCCGCCAACGCGGGCGACGGGCGCTACTATGTGACTACGGGATTATTGAACCGCGCAACGGATGAGCAACTGCGCGGTGTCCTGGCCCACGAAATCGCCCATGAAGATCTCGGTCACCCGGCGAAAGCGCAGCTCGTCGGGACCGGCCTGAGTCTGGGAGTCGCTCTGTTGGAACAAGTGTTTCCCGGAAGCAGTTCTTTCACTCCATTGGCTGGGAGCTTGATTAGCAGTAGTTACACCCGGCCGCTCGAATTGGAGGCCGACCGCCACGCCGTCATGCTGCTCGAACGCGCCGGCTATTCCAGAACCACAATGGTCCACACACTGGACTGGCTCATGCGCCTCAACGGCGACAGCGGCGGGGGTATCCTGTCCACCCACCCAGCGACTTCGGAACGCATTCGAGCTTTATACTCGCGCCGTTAAAGCGACCGGGCGCCGCCCGCCCTGATTGGCTCTGGTGACGCCGCCAGCCAGGTAGTTTCTCCCCAACTTAAACTTTTTTACTCGGTCCGAAAACTTCCTAGTTACGAGCTAAGTCCTCGATTCTAATGACTTTTCCTGTTGGCACCTGGGTTGCTTTGAGAACCAGTGAGAGGGCAATCAACCATGAAGAAACGCGCGCGCAAACACACGGAGGAAAGCTCGATGGAGTCGCGTAATTGCCTGGCGATTCTGGCACTGGTTACCGAAATGGCCCGGCAGCTAAACGAAAATATTTCCAAGGTTCAACTAAAACCGTTGGACGGCAACCTGTGTTCGGCCGTTCGGCAACCAGCGCCGCTCGCCGAAGTTGACGCGTCGGTGGCCTAAGGTCGATCAAATGCGACGCCTGACCGATATCACCGCGATCCTGGTTTTAACCGTCACGCTCATCAACGGTGCAGGCCATGCGCTCGCAGCCGGGGCTAATGGCGGCGGCAATCAGCGCGGCACACCGTCGAGCGAGCGCAAGAGCGGCAAAGATCTTGGCAATTCCAAGAGCGAATGGTTCGCGGATCCGGAACGAGGTTGGGTTCGCAGCAACGAGCGCCGCCACTCGCGCGAGAATCACGGCACAGTTAGAAACAACGGCAAACAAAAGGACAAGGGCAAAGGAAAAAGATCCTAGTCAGGAGGGATATTGGAATGGACACCAAAAGAATTCTGAAGAGCACAAGCATGACGATCATTGCGGCAGCGCTTTTTGTGACCGGGTGCGCCGGCGGATCGCTGACCACCCGTGAGAAGGGCGCCGGCATTGGCGCCCTCGGCGGCGCCGCCGCGGGCGGACTAGTCGGTGCGGCGGTGGGCCATCCGGGCGCCGGCGCGGCAATTGGCGGTGCGCTTGGCCTCGGCGCCGGCGCCTTGGTCGGCGATCAGTTGCAGGGCCATGAGATTACCAATTATCAACAACAGCAACAGATCAACCGCAATCAGGCCGAGCTTCGTCGTAACCAGCAAGACATTCAGCGGTTGCAACGTCAGAGCAACGAATACTAATCGGCGTTCTTTCCTGCCACCGGAACACTCGGCGGAGGTCCAAAACTCCCTCCGCCGGGTGCTTTTATCCTGGATAAATAAACGCAGCGCCACAATCCGCCTTCCAGCAGGACCGTGTCGCTGCGGTTCGCCTAGCTAGGCCGTTGACACCAGCTCATTCCTCCGATTAAGCTCACAGCCACGTTACCGGATCGTTCGACGTCAACTCGCTACGGAGGAACCCTATGAATACCATTGATGCCGACGGCCACATCGTCGAAAAGGATGCCGACATCCGAAAACACCTGCCGGAACCTTATTCAAAACGTACCGGATCGCTACTGCCTTCCGACGGCATGG
The DNA here is from genome assembly GCA_036554745.1 of Binatia bacterium. Classification (GTDB taxonomy): domain Bacteria; phylum Desulfobacterota; class Binatia; order UBA9968; family UBA9968; genus DP-20. The sequence continues at coordinate 3,542 of DATBMR010000151.1, read as the reverse complement.
ACACTAACATGGGCGGCCGGTTGGGGGGGTTGGAAAAAAATGATTTGGCGACGCGTCTCAACGACATGGACAAGGAGGGAATCGATACCTCGGTTCTTTTCCCGACCAGCAGTTTCGCCGTCAACGGCATGATCGAACGCGACTACGCGGTCGCTTACGCGCGAGCCTACAACGATTTCATCGCCGAAGTGTGTCGCCAAAGCCCGCGTCTTAAAGGGGTCGCGCTGGTCCCGCTGCAGGACCCTAAAGCGGCGGTCGAGGAAGCCAACCGGGCGGTCACCCGGCTAGGTTTAGCTTCCATTGCCGTCGCGACTCAAGGCATGAAAGAACACCTGGGCTCGCAAACTTTTTGGCCGCTCTATGAGGAGCTTGAACGTCTCAATGCGCCGCTGTGCGTTCACAACCGTCGTGAAGGGCCGGCGGGAGAGATTCGCTTCGATAGTTTTATTTTCATGCACACCATCGGCCGGCCGGTGGAAACGTTCATTCAGTTTGCCGGCTTGATGTACGCCGGCGTTGCCGAGCGCTTTCCCAAACTGCGCATCGCGTTTCTCGAGTGCGGCGTCGGCTGGGTGCCCTATTGGATGGAACGAATGGATGAAGAATGGGAAAAACGCGGCAAGATCGAAGCGCCGCTTTGCAAAAACAAGCCGAGCGAATATATCAAGCATGGCAATTGGTTTTTCGCCATGGAGCCGGAAGAAGAAACATTACCCTACGTCATCGAGCGAATCGGCGACGACAAGATCGTCTTCGCCTCCGATTATCCCCACTGGGACGGCATGTTTCCCCATGTCACCGCCACGATCCGCGGCCGTAAGGACATCTCGGAATCGGCCAAGGCCAAGGTGCTTGGCGAAAATGCCAAGCGCTTTTACGGCTGGCAATAGATCGGGAAATTTCGGTCGCTGGCAATTCCAGGCTCTCGTTCTGTTAAACGACGCGGCACGGCTCATAACAACGGCGAATTGCGCGGATTGCAATTCGCCGCGCCGAAGTTCTTTCCTGATTTCGCCTGAGCAGCAACATTAAGTCCACGGCAAGCTCCGCCCGCGATCAAAAGTTCCGCTTGTTGAAGCAAATTTCATGTCATTCGAGTTCCGGGTTGAATGGCGCAAAGCAACCTTGTTATAAGATCGCTAAGCAGCCGACTGGAGGAATTTGCTATGCGCGTCATTGATGCGGACGGTCACGTCGAAGAAAACCTGGTCACTTTCAGCGACAAATATTTCGATCCGATTTTTCGGTCGCAGCGTCCTCAGGTCGTCAGCGCGGGAGAAGATGGCCTAGCCTATTGGATGATCGACGAGCAGCTTTTTCCGCGCCGCGTCGGCCGCGGCTGTAACAATCTCGGGACACCCGTGAGCTTTCAAGGCAAGCCGGTCCGCCACGCACAGCGTAAGCCGGATACCGTCGGCGGCATGGAACTGACGAATCTGAGCGAGCGGCTGGCGATCATGGACGAAGAGAACATTTGGCTTCAGGTTCTTTACCCGACGCTTTTTCTTGCCTATCCATTGAGCTGTAATCCTGCGTACGCCACCGCCATGTGCGACGCCTATAATCGCTGGCTTGGCGACGTGCTCTCGGGACAGGAGCGTCTCAAGTGGGTCGGCGTCGTCAATCTCGACAATGTCCCTGCCGCTGTCCGGCAAGTGAAGGATGCCAAGAACCTCGGCGCCGTAGGCATGATGATTCTCGGAACGGCAGGCGATCGCTTACTTGACGATCCGAGCCTGCTGCCGTTTTACGAAGCGCTGGCCGAAGTGGATTTGCCGCTCGCGGTGCATGTCGGTTGGGCCTGTCCGGCGATCAACAATTTATACTCCCATATCTATCCGTCCGGCGTGATCGCTTTTTCCATGCCCGTGTTGATGGGGCTGGTATCGCTGATGAGCGGCGGAATTTTGGACCGCTTCCCGAATATGCGGGTGGTTTTCCTCGAAGCCGGGTGTTTGTGGGTGCATTTTATCCTCGAAAGGCTGCACCATCGGTATCAACATTCGGGAAGAAATCTCGCCAACGTGGTTTCGCGCACCGCGCCGATCCAAAAATGCGAGCCGCTGGAATACGTAAAGAGAGGTAATCTGTACTTCAGTGCGGAAGTCGAAGACGCGCTCCTGCCACAAGTTCTGGATCTAGTCGGAAACGGTCAAATTCTGTTCGGCTCGGACATGCCGCACGGCGACCGCGAACGTTTTGCCGAGAAAATGCTGCGCGACAGAGCCGACATCAGCGCCGCAGCCAAAGCCAAAATATTGGAATCGAACCCTGCAAAGTTTTATCGCTTGGCGGGCTTCTGACCAGATTTGCTCTTAGGCCGCCTTCTTGCTGTCTCGGCGCCTTCGCGCAAATTGTTCGAATTGAATTGTATTCGGCTTGCGCGGGATGAACCGCAACCGCCGACTGCCGCCGCGCCCGTCTCAAAATCAGCGAATTTCAAAAAGTAACACGGTGTGGTCGTGGAGCAATGTGCCTTTCACGACGTCCACTCGGTCCGGCGTCCAACCCTCGATAGAATAATCGTGTGAGACCACGCGAGCGCCAGGTTTCAACTGTTTTTCCAAGATCGGTCTGAGCTTGGCGTTGAACTCCGGCAGCATGTAAAGCGTCACCACTGTTGCCGGCGAGATGTCGACGGTAAAGGCGTCCTGAACACGGAACTCGACGAGGTGTTCGACCTTGGCCTTGGCTGCATTATCTCGCGCCTTCCGCACCAAATCTTCATCGATCTCGATGCCGACGCCTTTGACACCGTATTTCTTTGCGGCTTGGATGATAATCGCACCGTCGCCGCTGCCGATATCATAGACCAGGTCGCCGGCTTTTACCTCGGCTACTTCAAGCATGCGGTCGATGACCTCCGCCGATGACGCTACGAACGGCACTTCGCCATCCGTCCACACCGCGACCGAAGAGCCGCATCCGGCGGCGACCAACAACACCAGGGCGATCGCCAAATTTCCCGTAGAGTTGCAGAAATGATTTCGCATTAGCCGGTTATAATGATCGCCCAGCCGCAGGTCAACGCGCATGATGTATCTTGACTTTGCTGGTGGTTTGTTATGAACATCGCCGGTAAAAGGTTCGATCGAAGGGAGAAATGGTATGGCTGTCTGGGACGACATTCTCACGCCGCGTGACAAAGAAGTGTTCGCGCTCTCGGGCTACGGCAAGCGCGCCGGTTTCGGCCAGCGACCGGCGATCCTGGTGATTGACGTGAACTACAATTTCGTCGGCGACAAAGAGGAGCCGATTCTGGAGTCCGTCAAACGCTTTCGCAACAGCTGCGGTGCCGAAGGCTGGGAAGGCGTCCGGAGGATCGCCGATTTGCTCGCCGAAGCGCGCAAGAAGCACTTGCCGACTTTTTACACAACCGGCCACGACGACCGGACCAACACGGTGGCGTTCGGGCGCTGGCAAGCAAAAAACAGCCGGTCCTCCGAAGACATGACTGAGGCTTGGGACAAGGGCAATGACATCGTCGCGGAAATCGCTCCACAACCCGGCGATATGGTCGTGCGGAAACAAAAACCCAGCGC
>DATBMR010000114.1:0-11631 GCA_036554745.1 Binatia bacterium | reverse complement strand
GTGAAAGCAATAGCGGCCCTCGTCGCACAGCCAGTGGCTGTTGACCGCTTCGTTGATACGCGGCTTAAAGCGCGCGATGCGATTCTGATAGGTTTCGACGCTGATGTTGCAGCCGGTGCTGCACCCGGGACAGATCGAGGGCGTCTTCTGCAGGTACCACACTCGAACCTTGAAGCGAAAGTCGCGGTCGGTGAGCGCGCCCACCGGACAGATGTCGACGACGTTGGCCGACAGTGGATTATCGAGCACGGCGTCGTCGAACAGGGAGATCGTCGAATGATCGCCGCGGTTGATCACCGCCAGTTCGTCGGTCTTGGTGACCTCCTGGCAAAAGCGCACGCAGCGCGTGCACTTGATGCAGCGCTCGCCGTCGAAGACGACATTAGGCCCGAAGATGGTCCGTTTGCGATCATGCACTTTGCCGACGTCGAAACGGCTCGCCTCCCGGTCATGCTGCATGTAGTAGTCTTGCAGCCAACATTCCCCCGCCTGATCGCAGATCGGGCAGTCGACCGGGTGATTGATCAGCAGGAACTCGAGGACCGCTTTGCGTACCGCCAGGACTTTTGGGCTCTGCGTCAAGACCCCCATGCCCTCCGCCACCTGCGTATTGCAGGCGATTTGCAGCTTGGGCATTTTTTCGATCTCGACCAGGCACATCCGGCAGTTGCCGGCGATGGAGAGCTTCGGATGATAGCAGTAGTGCGGAATCGCCACACCAACCTCAGCCGCCGCCTGAATAACCGTCTTGCCTTTGGTCGTGACGACTTCCTTGCCGTCGATCGTGATCTTTACCGGATCCATAAGAACGATGATTATTGGAGCGCTGGAGTATTGGAGAACTGCTCCCACCCATCACTCCAGTACTCATTAACTCCATTCTTTATTGTCGCACCGTGCACTTTCGCTCCTTTACATGAGCCTCAAACTCGTCGCGATATTTTTTGATGAATGCCGCTGCCGGCATCGCGGCGGCGTCGCCGAACGGACAGATGGTGTTGCCCATGATGTTGCCGCTGATATTCAGAATTAAATCCAAATCGCTCTTGTCGCCCCTGCCATGCTCGATACGGTGGAAAAGCTTTTCCATCCAGTGGCAGCCTTCGCGGCACGGACTACACTGACCGCAGGATTCATGGGCGTAGAAGCGCGCAATGTTCCACGCTGCGCGCACCATGCACGTGGTTTCGTCCATGACAATGACGCCACCGGAGCCGAGCAGGCTGCCTGCGGCCTGGACCGATTCGTAATCCAGCTTGACGTCGTCGATCTCCTCCGGGCGCAGCACAGGCATGGAGCCGCCGCCGGGGATCACGCCCTTGAGCCTTTTGCCGTTGGGCACGCCGCCGCAATCTTCTTCAAGGAATTTTTTGAACGGATAGCCCATCTCCAGTTCATAGACGCCCGGTCGCGCGATGTGCCCGCTCACGCTGAACAGCTTCGTTCCCTTGCTCTTCTCCGTGCCCATGGCGGCATAGGCGGCCGCGCCGTGCGCCATAATCCACGGCAGCGCCGCGAGCGTTTCGACGTTGTTCACGACCGTGGGGCAACCGAACAGACCGTGGGTGGCAGGAAACGGCGGCTTCACCTTGGGCCAACCCCGCCCGCCTTCGAGTGAGGAGAGCAGCGCGGTTTCCTCGCCGCAGATATACGCGCCGGCGCCGCGGTGCACGATCAAGTCCAAGTCGTAGTCTGAGCCGAAAATCTTTTTCCCGAGGTAGCCCGCTTCATAGGCTTCTGCCACGGCCCGCTCAAGCCGCGCGGCGCCGAACGCCAGCTCGCCGCGGACGTAGATGAACGCGGTGTGTGACTGAATGGCGTACGCAGCGATCAGCGTCCCTTCGAGAATCGCGTGCGGATCCTGCTCGATCAGCAAGCGGTCTTTGAAAGTGCCCGGCTCACTCTCATCGGCATTGCAAACGAGATATTTCGGCTTGGGGCTGTCTTTCGGCACGAAGCTCCACTTCATGCCGGTAGGAAAGCCTGCGCCACCTCGCCCGCGCAACCCGGAAGCCTTCACCTGCTCAATCAGCTGCTCCGGCCGCATGCTTTCGACCACCGTGCGCCACGGCGCGTAGCCGCCCCGCGACCGGTAGGTCACCAGCGTATGCGATTCCGGAACACCGATATTCTGCAGCAGAACCTTTTCCATGTAACTTAATGCAGCCCGCACCATGCAAACTGCAAATTTGCAATTGCTTTTCGTGTCCTAAATTTGAACTCGCGCCTGCATCCGCATGCGTTTATTTCAAACGATCAAGGATAGCGGTTACAGTTTCTTCGGTTAAGTTCTCATAATAGTCGTCGTTAATTTGCATCATCGGTCCAGTGCCGCAGGAAGCCAGGCACTCGACCTCGCTCAAGGTAAACCGCCCATCCGGCGTCGTCTGTCCGGGCTCGATCCCAAGCCGCTGTTGAATGAACGCGGTCATTCTTTCGGCACCGGCGAGCGCGCAAGAGAGCGTCCGGCAAATTTGAATATGATGCCGGCCGATCGGCTTGGTGTTGAACATGGTGTAGAAGCTCACGACGCCATGCACCCGGGCGGGCGGCTGGTCCATTAGTTTGGCGACGTAATCGATCGCTTGCGGTCCAAGATGGCCGAACTCGGCCTGAGCGAGATAAAGCACCGGCAGCATCGCCGCTTCCTTTTTTGGATAGCGCGCAATGATCGCCTGAAACTTCCCCAATGCTTCGGATGAAAATGCCACAGCCATTGTTCTTAAGGCCGCCGATCGAAAATCGAGCAAGGAGGATTGCGCCGGAGACCGACCTGGTGGCTACCCTCGATCCTCCATCTTCGACCCTCGACGCGGTTCCGCTTCACCGGTCGCACTCTCCGCCGATCATGTTCACCATGCCGAACGTCGGCACGATGTCGGCCACCATGTAGCCTTTGATCATTTCATGAAATGCGCCCATGGCGATGAAGCAGGGCGGGCGCACGCGGACGCGATACGGCCGTCCGCCGCCGTCGCTCACGATATAAAAGCCCAGTTCGCCATTGCCGCCTTCGACAGCGGCATAAGTTTCCCCGGGTGGTACTTTGACGCCCTCCATGATGATCTTGAAATGATGCATCAGCCCTTCGATGCTGCCGTAAACCTTTTCTTTCTCCGGCAAGACAAAACGCGGATCGTCGATCCATACCGGCCCCACCGGCAACCATTCCAGTGCCTGTTCGACGATTTTCATGCTCTGCTCAATCTCGCGAATGCGACAGAGAAACCGGTCGTAATTGTCGCCGCGGCTGCCAACCGGCACTTCGAAGTCGAATTGATCGTAGACCAAGTAGGGGAACGCTTTGCGGACGTCGTAACTCACGCCGGTGGCTCGTAAAATCGGTCCGCTCAGGCAATAACTCAGTGCGCTTTCCTGGGAAATGATTCCGACGCCCGACATGCGATCAAGAAAAATCCGGTTGCGCGACAGCAAACGGTCGCAATCGTCTAGCAACCGGCGAATGGTTTTGAACGTCTGCGCCACGCGATCGGCGAATCCATCGATCAAGTCGTGCTTGACTCCTCCGATGCGCACGTAGGTCACCGTCAGCCGGGCGCCGGTCAAACTCTCGATGATCCGGATGATCAACTCGCGCGCTTCGATCATGTAAAAACCGACAGTGATCGCGCCCAGCTCCGATGCCGCCATGCCGCAGCACGTCAAATGATCGTAGATGCGCGCCAGCTCGCTCACGATCACACGAATAAACTGGCAGCGCGGCGGCGTTTCCACATCGATCAGTTTCTCCACCGCGAGCGCATACCCGACGTTGTTGATCAACGATGAGGCGTAATTGAGCCGGTCGGTGTAAGGGATGACTTGCGTCCAGGTTACCTGTTCGCAGCTCTTATCGAAGCCGCGGTGAAGGTAGCCGACCTCGACGTCACAGCTCAAAACCTTCTCGCCTTCCAGCTTAAGATTGAACTTGATGGTGCCGTGGGTCGCCGGATGGGAAGGCCCCATCTGTAATTCCATGACATCCAGCGGCAAATCTTGATTTTCAGATTTCATGTGTCGACACGACGAATATTAAATCTTGCTGCCAAGCGATTTCTTCAAGCGCAAGAGTTTGTTTCGCGAGCGCTCGTCGACGAAGGTCCCGTCGACGGCGCGCTCTGGAACGCGCGGTTGGACGAGGTTGACCGGATAATCCTTGCGCAACGGATGGCCGACAAACTCATCGTAAAGAAGAATGCGCCTGAGATCGGGATGATCGATGAAGCGAATCCCGAAAAGATCCCAAACTTCACGTTCGAGGAAGTTCGCGCCGCGCCACAGCGGCGTCAGGGATTCCACCGTCGGGTCGTTTTCCGGCACCGGCACGCGGATGCGAAGACGCCTGCGCCGGCGTCGCGAGAGAATCTGATAAACGACTTCGAAGCGCGGCTCCTTTTTGCGCCAATAATCGACCGCGGTAATGTCCGACAAAAAATCGTAGTCGAGCTCCTTATCGTCCCTGAACAAGCGAAAGCTCTGGCGCAACCCGGTCCGGTCCAGCATCAACGCGTCGTCACCGTGAGCCTGCAGCGCCTCAAGGACTCTCGATCCGAGATGCTGCCGAATCCGCATGATATCAGGGTGTGTCTCAATCACTGAAGTTAATCCCAGTCGAGGGCTCCTTTTTTCCACACATAAACGTAGCCGATCGTCAAAATCACCAGAAAGATCGCCATTTGCACCAGTCCAAACATTCCCAACTCGCGAAGATAAATTGCCCAAGGGTAGAGAAACACGACCTCCAAATCGAAAATCAGAAACAGCATGGCGATAAGATAGAAGCGGACCGAGAAGCGCATGCGGGCATCGCCTCTGGGCGGATTGCCCGATTCGAAGGGCTCCGCCTTCGCCGGATTACTCGATTTCGGGCCGATCCTGCTCGCGACCAGCAACAGCGCCAGCACGATTACCGCCGCCAGCGCAAAAATCACCAACAAAGGGAAGTACGGATGCTCCATTTGTTCGCTGAGGACTTAAAGAAAAACCATACCCTTCGTCTCGGAGGGTATGGCGAAATTCGAGTCAAATCATCAGGATAGCTAACTTTTTTCTAAGGGAAAAGCGGTTCGATGTCAAGGTAACCACGGACGAGCGATGGCGCTCATGTTTAGGTTAACGTTTTGCTAAACCGCTGGCGAAGCGCGAGAAGGCGCAAGACCGTCGCTCAGACGTGTCATCTGTCTTATATCGGCCAGTCAGCAGTTTACCAATCGAGATTACCAGTTATCTCTAATCCGACAAAACTCTCCGCAAATAAGCTTGTGCGGCGAGGGCGGTGAGTCCGCAAGCCGCGGGCAGCGTATCGATGGTTTGAAGACCGAGGGGATGAAAAATCACCGTCGGCTTCCTGATGACGACCGACAGGAAAGAAGTTGCTCCGTTCGAATGGATCGTTTGCTGCTCAACGCACAAACGGCTAGAGATGCGCGCGACGCGCAGCTCGTCAGTCGGGCGGCGTCTTAGAGCTCTCGACGATAGGATATCGCTGACAATCAACGCTGAGCTTTGGTCGCGCCCAGCTGATTCTCTTGTAGAAAAACTTTTCCAGATTGGCCGCTCTATTTTGTGATCCGCCACAGATAGAGCGTTCTCAAGATGCCGGTCGAGTCCGTGAGTCGATCGATCCGGTCTGGCTTCCAGGTTCCCATCGTGAATTGGTGAGAAACTACCCTGGAGCCTGGTCTCAGCTGGCGCACGATCGCGGAACGCAAACGCAGGTTGGCGGTCGGATAGAGATAAAGAGTCAGCACACTGGCAGGTGAAAGATCCACGTTGCGGATGTCCTCTTCGCGGATTTCCACCAGATGCTCCAACCCGGCTTCTTTGATGTTGTCGCGCGACGCCTTCACAAGAGTGGGATCGATTTCGAAACCGATGGCCTTGACACCATACCTGCGCGCGGCAGTAATAACGATCCTGCCATCCCCTGAACCCAGATCATAAACCACATCGCCGTTACGGACCTCCGCCAGCTCCAACATCCGGTCGATGATTTCCTGCGGCGTAGGAACATAGGGTGCAATATACGGCGAGTCCTCATCGATCTTTGCCGCCACGAATACGAGATTGCGGCCGCGTTCCTCCAATTGAGGAATGTATAGATCCGCGGCCCGTGGTGGAGTGAGCCAGTCACGCCCTGCGAAAATGCCGAGACCAACAATCACTAGCGGGATCCAGCGAGTCTTTCGGTTCATGTGCGTAACCGGAATAGCACGACGGACGAAGCTTTTCTTCTGGGACGCCGATGGAATTTCAACCCGCTAGAACGAGAAAAACATTCAACCTACCGCTGGTCTTGTCAAGCGCTCGAGCGCTCCTGCGGCTTTCCGCGTAGAGTCCGCATCATGATCGAGTAGCGAAACTCCTTCACGGGGGGAATTGAGTGTTGCCACGTCTCACGCGAGGCTCCGCTCATTAAGTAAATTGATCGCGGTTGTAGATCGATCGATAATATTTCATCACGAGGGAGCTTGGTGGATCGCGAACGGCGATATTTTCGAAACCTCATGCGACATGCTGAGCCCAGCGAAATACCGATCACGACGCCAAACTGCGGGATATCTCGGTGCCAACCGATGGGGGAGCCAGTGGAATATTCGATGATAGATGCCTGAGTTAACCGGTTCGGATCGATGTTGAAGAGGTTTCCGGCGCGTGTGCGGACCGTCAACAGAAATGCCGGAATCTCCGCAGCGGTTGTGATTTCGCTTGTTCCGAACTCGTATTGCCAGCCAAAGCTAGCGGTTCGGCGCTTCCCGGTAAATTGATAATATTTAAACGGTGTAAGCTGAAGTTTTTGAATCTCCCGAATAAGTTCCTGCTCTTCGGCCTCCGAGACAAAGTCCGGGTGATAAACAAATCCTTCGGGAACTTTGGCGGCTACTTGGACGAGAATCGGATCTCTCTTTATACCTGTCATACTCTTATAATGCCATGCCCAATAGGCAATTTAAGACCGGTATGGCGAACCCGCCAAACCGAAGTGCGCAACCAGGCTTTCGCCAAGTGTTGCAGCTTATCGTAGTCACAACGCTCGTCTAGGGCAGCGCCATGGGCAAGGCTTCGCTGTGTCCGCTGCCTCAATTGACAATTTAATCCGAAGACGCTTCCAACTCTCTGAGAAATATTGCAATGAAGTGCCAAACAACAGTATGGTGGACTTTGTCGAAGGTTTTAAGCGGCGCGGCTTATCACACGCCGAGGACTTCACTAGGACCTTCTGTACGGCTTGCCGCGCTCAGTCATCGAATCGACCAATACAACAGCAAAGCCACCACCTGCCGGAAATGAACCGAATTCAGCGATGGATACGCACGGTCAACTTGCAACTTCCCAAAGCCGTACTCGTCTTTTTTGCTATCACAACTTTCGCTCTCATCCTTTTACCGATCAATAATTACTTTCGAGAGAGCACGAAAGACTACGCTAAGTGGTTTTGGGTGGGGCAGGCCGTGCTTGACGGTGGTGATATCTACGCGCCGAGAGGCGACGGAACGTTCCGATTCATGTACCCTCCCACCGCTGCCGTGCTGTTGGCGATTCCGAGCTATCTCGGCGAACTTCCACTGATCCTCGTGCTCGCCTTGTTGTACTCGGTTGCATGGATCGCTTCGGGGTTGCTGTCGGTCTTTCTCGCCACCGGCACCATAGCGCGCGCCAACCCTATGCTCTACATCGTGCCTGGCGTGTTTTGCTTTCCGTACGCGGTGGAAAACTGCCTCCTCGGACAACCGAACCTGCTGCTCTTGGCATTCATGCTCGGAGCTTTGGCCTGCTTACGCATTGGCAGGGAATGGGGCGCCGGCGCCTTGGTCGCGCTTGCTAGCGCGATCAAGGCGTTTCCGGTGCTCGCGATCGGCTATCTGGTGTACCGTAGACACTGGAAAGCGGTTTTGTCGACAGTGGGCGTCTTGATCTTGCTACTGGTCGGTTTCCCTTCGCCGTTTCGCGGCCTTGATCGCAACCTGACGGATCTCAATACCTGGACGATAGGAATGCTACGTTACGAGGCCGACTCAATTTCGCAACGCGAGCAGCGTGGTTTTAGTTGGTCGAACCACTCTCTCGTGGCCGTCGCCCATCGTCTGCTTCGCCCGGTCAATGCTCACCGCAAGCGGGACGAGGCGCTGTTCGTTAATGTAGCCGACTTGGACTTCGCGTATGTGACCGCGGTGATCGTGGTAGTTGGGACGGGTCTCTCCCTCTTCTACATCTTCTGTATGCCTTCTTATCATAAACGGACGAAGGAGTCGGACTCACTTGAGTACGCCATGCTGCTTTTGTTGATTTTGATCTTCACACCTCTGGCGTTTACTTATTTTTTTGTGTGGCTTCTCTACCCGTTGGTCGTGGCCCTGCATCTCGTTCTGAAGGCACCGCCTCAGTCGTCGCAGCGGATACGCGGCTGGATCTGGTTCGGCGCGTGCCTCCTTCCGCTGACCTTCACAATACCGGTCTCCGTTTTTCGGCCGGTACAGGCGGCTGGGAGTACCCTCGTGACATGCCTGATTTTGCTTGCAGGACTCGGCTTGCAGCTACGAGCTGGGGCTCGTCAGACACCCGTCCGGGTTCGCGAGCCCCAAACGGAAACTGTGCAGGCGTGAACCCAAATCCCGTGATTGAGAAATCGGGTCACCCGAACCGCTGCAGCGCAAGTATCGTCGTTCCCACCTACAAAGAAGCCGAAAACCTGCAGCCTCTCTTGAGGCGCATCAGCGGCGCAATGTCGACGGTGCGGCGATCCTATGAGGTCATTATCGTAGATGACGACAGCGGCGATGGCATCGATCGCGCTGTCAAAGAACTGCACGCGCGCGGACACCCGGTTCGGCTCATTACTCGGGTCGGCGAACGGGGTCTTAGCTCCGCCGTTATACGCGGCTTTTCTGAGGCGAACGGCGCAATCTTGATCTGCCTGGATGCCGACTTAAGTCATCCGCCCGAAGAGATTCCAACGTTCCTCGAACGCTTGAGCACGACTCGAAGCGATTTTGTGCTCGGCAGCCGATATGTGCCCGGCGGCAGTACGGACGAACAATGGGGCGCATTGCGTTGGCTCAATAGCAAGGTAGCGACCCTACTCGCCAAGCCTTTCACGTCAGTCAAGGATCCCATGTCAGGTTTCTTCGCAATCCCAAGAACCGTTTACCAGACTGCCGCTCCACTTGACCCGATCGGCTACAAGATCGCGCTCGAGCTTATGGTGAAATGCAACTGTGCGGCGATCAGCGAGATCCCGATCCATTTTGCGCAGCGACGCTTTGGCAGGAGCAAGCTATCTATGACAGAACGGGTGAATTACCTGCGGCATCTGAGCCGACTGTTGCGATTCAAACTTGGAAATTTCTTGAAGTCCGACCGGTTCCGCCATCGGTCCGGCGCTCTCAAGCCATGGCTCACTGAAATATTCATAAGGAAAAAATCGCCGGATGGTTAGCTGTTCTCGGTGGATCTCATGGTCGGCCGACCGCAGGCTTGGATGTTTAATTGCCTGGCGGCATTCATTGGGCTGATTTTACCATATGTTCTTCCGTGTGGATTTCGACGGTGGACGCCGATCGTTCACAACGGCGCGCGTCAGGCCGCTTCGCCTTGTGCCATGGAGACGTTGCAATCTGGCTTCGGGCAGGGATATACGATTCCGTGAGGTACGAGGCATGAAACGCCACTTCGGCTGCCGCGGAGCAATGATTGGCTCACTTCGGCAGGGAACATCGAGCGTGCGAATTTTTCCTGAGGCCAGAGCCTAATCACCGGCAGCACAAGCGCGCAGGTCTGGGGAAGTTTCTAGCATCATGAAGATCGCTGCGATCGAAACCTATCCATTGGTATTCCCGGTAAGGGAGATCTACGGAGGCGCGGCAGGTTTCCTCGAAGACTGCCGCACGCTGATCATCCGGCTGCAGACCGATGATGGAATAGAGGGCTGGGGCGAAGCCACTCAAGGGCGACCGGGAAATACTTACGAAACGCTGGAAACCATGGAGATCATGGTGCGGAACTACTTCGCGCCGGCGCTGATCGGCATGGATCTGGAAATGACCGGCGCCGTAATCGCCAAGCTGCAGCGCGCGCGTTACGGTCACCCGCTCACCAAAGCCGGACTCGAGACCGCGATTTACGATGCCGTAGCCAAGTCCTGCGGTGCACCCCTTTACCGGCTACTCGGCGGTCCTTACCGGAAAGAAATCGAGTTGGTGGGCGGCCTTGGGATGGATTTAGCCGCTGAAACCATCGGCGTGAAGGCGCGGCAACTCAAGCAGGATGGCTATCGGGTATTTAAGCTCAAGATCGGTCACCCAGACATGCAGCAGGATATCGCGCGCGTGCGCGCCGTGCGCGAGGCGGTAGGAAACGAGCCAATCATCAGGGTGGACGGCAACGCGACCTATTCGTTTACGGATGCCCGGCAAATTCTAAATAGCTTGAGCGGCTTTCGCATCGCCGACGCCGAGCAGCCGCTTGCGCGCGGTGATCTCGCCAGCCTTGCCGAGCTGCGCCGCTCCGTCGGCGTGCCGATCGCGGTCCAGGAGAGCGTTAGCTCGCCAGAAGATGCCTTGGCGGTGCTTGCGGCCGGCGCTGCCGATTTGCTGAAGATCAAGCTGACCCACATCGGTGGGTTTCAGCGCGCGTTGCAAACAGCTGCGGTCGTTGAGGCTAAGAATTGGCCGGTGATTATCGGCCAGGGGAGTGCTTGTACGCCGCTACTCTCGGCCGCAGAAATGCACCTGCATGCAGCATTGCGCAATGCTCAAGCAGGCGGTGAGATGACCGGATTTTTACGGCTCGCAGAGCAGGACGTTTTCAGCCCGATCAAAGTGGAACGCGGTCGCGCGCTGCTGACCGGGCAACCCGGCTTGGGAATTGCCGTCGATCGCGAAAAACTCGCGCGCGCCGCGGTCCGGTAGAAAAATGTGCGATCGGCGGCTTGGCGTTAGCCTGAGTTGTCGATTGCCGTTTCACCTGGACTGATCCGTTCCACTGCATTAAGTTATTGCTAGTCGTGTCATAGGAGGCCGGTGGCCTCCATTCACAACCGTTCCGCCGGTTGGGGTTCGAATTTAACGCCTGCGAGTGCACCGGCTGATCGTCACCGGTACTGGTCGTGATTCCGCTGTGGTTCAAAATCGTCTATACGTTGTTCGTCTGTTTCGTTGTGCCGATTTATTGGCGCCGTTACGGAGCCGTAAATTTCCTCTGGTTCTCCGACATCGCATTACTGGTCACTGTGCCGGCGCTCTGGCTCGAAAGCTCCCTCCTCGCCAGCATGATGGCGCTGGCAGTCGTTTTACCCGAATTTGCGTGGAACATCGATTTTTTAGTTCGTTTGACGGCGGGCGCGTCACCGATAGGCCTTAGCGCTTACATGTTTAACCCGAGCATCCCGCTATTTCTCCGCGCGCTTTCTCTATTTCACGTCGGCTTGCCGGTTCTGCTCCTTTGGATGGTCGACCGGCTCGGTTACGAAAAGAAAGCTCTGCTCGCGCAAACGCTTGTCGCGGCTATCGTATTGCCGCTCTCGTTTTTCTTCAGCGACCCGCGCCAAAATATCAATTGGGTTTACGGCTTTGGTGAAAAACCGCAAAGCAAAGTGGCCGCGCGGTGGTTCATGGTACTGTTGATTGTGATGTT
>DATBMR010000033.1:0-29988 GCA_036554745.1 Binatia bacterium | reverse complement strand
GCTGAATTCAAGCCCAAATTGGCACATGAGGCATTTTTGCCGGATTGGCTGCTACTTGTCTAAGTATTTTTAGTTAGTGAGGATTCTTTCGGGTACCCCCATTTAGTGCTTCTATAGGAAATTAACTAATTTTTAATGATTCACAGCGTGACGCCGGGTTCGTTGACAAGCTGCGGCATTCAAGCTACACCCAATAGGTAGTTTTGCGCGACTGGCGAACGTGGAATCGACCACGAGGGAGTGCAAAGCAGTAAGACGGCCGAACGCCTGGGTCTCTTAATGATGGAGGTCCAGGCATTTTTGTTTTTGCCAGACGATGAGACGGCATTGCCCTCGTTCTCGCTGATTTCGCTGGAGCGAAACATCGCCCCACGCGATAGGCTGTGCGCGGCACGCGCTTGTCACCGATCATTTGTTGACCCAGCGGGCGCTTGTCGGCGATAATCGTCTGAAGGATAAATCATGATCAAACAGTACCTGCTCTCTCCGGGTCCGACACCGATTCCGAATGAAGTCGCCTTGGCGATGGCCGAGACGATGATCCATCACCGCACGCCACAGTTCAATCGGATTTTCGCCGAAGCGCGCGAAAAATTAAAAAAACTTTTCGGCACAAAAAACGACGTGCTGATGCTGGCTTGTTCGGGTACCGGTGCAATGGAAGCGTCGGTCACCAATCTTTTTTCCCCAGGCGACAAGGTCCTGGTGATCAACGGCGGCAAGTTCGGCGAGCGCTGGTTCAATATCGCCAATGCTTACGGACTAAATCCGCTTGAACTGAAAGTCCCGTGGGGCCAAGCGGTCAAGGTCGCGGATGTCGCCAAGCAGCTCAATGCCCATACCGACATTCAGGGGGTGATGATCCAAGCGAGCGAGACTTCAACGACCGTGCTTCATCCGGTTAAAGAGATCGCCAAGTTAACCAAAAACGGACCGCTGCTTTTAGTCGACGGTGTCACCGCCGTGGGGGTTGTGCCGCTGCCCTTGGAAGACTGGGGCATCGACGCGCTCGTCACCGGCTCGCAGAAGGCGCTCATGTTGCCGCCTGGGCTAGGTTTCGTTGCGCTGAGCGACCGCGGCTGGCAGAAGACCAAACAGGCGAAGCTGCCGCGCTTCTACTTCGACCTTAATCTCGAGCGCAAGAATCAGCAAAAGGGCTCCGGCGCATTTACTCCAGCGGTGTCTTTGGTCTTTGGCGTGCGGGCATCGTTGAACCTGATTGACCAGGAGGGGCTGGAGAATGTTTATGCCCGCCACGAGCGCATGTGCCGCGCCACGCGCGCCGCGGCTGGCGCTTTGGGGCTAAAGTTGCTGGCACCCGAAAGCCCAAGCCCGGCCGCTACTGGAGTTTACATGCCCGACGGCATCGATGCCGATCAGGTGCTCGAGTACCTTCGCGACAAAATGAGTATTACTCTCGCCGAGGGGCAGGATCAGCTCAAGGGCAGAGTCATCCGTATCGCCCACATCGGCTATATGGGCGCATTCGATGTGATCACTGCCGTTGCTGCGTTGGAAATGGCGCTACGAAAATTCGGCGCCGAGATCCCCTTCGGCCGGGGCGTCGCTGCGGCTCAGGAAGTCTTGATGGAGGCGCTCGCCTAGTTCGCTTCGGCCGCAGAGCAGAACCAACGATGATAGATAGGATGAAGATTCTAGTGACCGATCCGCTGGCTCCGGAAGGACTCGCGGTATTCAACAACGCGGCCGGATTTGAAGTTGATGTCAAGCTCGGACTCAAACCGGCCGAGCTTAAAAGGATTTGCGCCGATTACGACGGCTGGGTCATTCGCAGCGGCACGAGAATCAGCGCCGAATTAATCGAGGCGGCCAAAAACCTCAAGGTCATCGGACGCGCCGGCGTGGGTCATGAGAATATTGACGCCGACGCCGCGACCAAGCGCGGCATCGTCGTCATGAATACACCCGGCGGCAACAACGTCACCACCGGCGAGCACACCATCGCTCTGATGATGGCCCTTGCCCGCCACATTCCCCAGGCCGTCGCCTCGCTCAGGAGCGGCAAATGGGAACGCAATAAATTTGTCGGCGTCGAGCTGTGCAACAAGACCATCGGGGTCATCGGTCTCGGCAACGTCGGCCGCATCGTGGCTGAGCGGGCGGCGGGTCTGAGGATGAAGGTGATCGGCTACGATCCCTTCATCGCCGCAGAGAATATCGCGCGCATGGGAGTAGAGCCGGGTACGCTGGAAGAAATTTTTGCCAAGTCCGACTTTATCACCGTCCACGTACCATTGACGCCGGAAACCCAGGGCCTGATCAACAAGGCCGCCTTCGCCGTCATGAAAGCCGGAGTACGGATTCTTAACTGTGCGCGTGGTGGCATCGTCGACGAGCAAGATCTCGTCGACGCGATCAAAGAAGGCAAAGTTGCCGGCGCGGCTCTTGACGTTTACGTCGAGGAGCCGCCACCGGCCGATCATCCCCTGCTCCAGCTCGATCAGGTGATCACGACACCCCATCTCGGGGCCTCCACGGACGAAGCCCAGCTCAACGTCGCCATTGCGGTCGCGGAGCAAATGGTGGATTTTCTTACCAAGGGAGTCGTCCGCTATGCCGTCAACGTCCCGTCCGTAAGCCCGGAGCTTTTGGCGGTGCTGCGCCCGTATCTTACGCTCGGCGAGAAACTCGGAAGCCTGCATACCCAAATGGGTGGCGCGCTGCCGGATGAGGTCCACGTGGAGTACCGAGGCGACGTCACCCAGTACAACGTCGCACCGCTCACGGTCGCGGTATTGAAAGGGCTTTTGTCACCGGTCTTGGAATCCGCGGTCAATTATGTGAACGCACCGCTGATGGCCAAGGAGCGGGGTATCAAAATCGTCGAATCGATTGGTGAGCAAGCCGGCGATTTCGCCAGTTCGATCACGATCAAAGCAAAAAACGGAAAAGAGAGTCTGGAGATCGAAGGCGCGATCTTCGGAGCCAAGTATCCGCGCATCGTTCGCGTCAATAATTTCTATCTCGAGGCGGTACCCGAAGGTTATATTCTGATCCTGCAAAATCGCGATGTCCCGGGCGTGGTCGGCGCGGTCGGCACCATTCTCGGCAACAACGGCATCAATATCGCCGGTATGGAGCTCGGCCGCAGCGAAAAAGGGGGAAATGCGATCTCGTTCACCCATGTCGACGAATTCGTCACCAAGAAAGCGCTCGATGAGCTTCGCGCCCTGCCACAAATCGTCTCGGCGACCTTGGTGAAACTATGAAAAGCGCGGAATGGGCGACTCGCGCCGCTAAAGGCGCGGCATGCCGCGCCCTTCTTAACGCCTCGCGTCTCTCGTCGCACCCCTGAGCCATGGCCAACGTCGCAATCATCGGCGCCCAGTGGGGCGATGAAGGCAAAGGCAAAGTCGTCGACCTTTTTACCCGGGAGGCCGATATCATTGTGCGCTTCCAGGGCGGCAACAACGCCGGCCACACGCTGGTGGTCGACGGTCACAAAACTATTCTGCACCTGGTCCCCTCCGGCGCGCTCCACCCGGATAAGCTTTGCGTCATCGGTAACGGCGTGGTTGTCGATCCGGAAATCTTGATCGAGGAAATTCACTCGCTCCAATCCCAGGGTCATCTCGCCAGCGATGGGCAGTTGCGCATCAGCGAGCTGGCCCATGTGATCATGCCCTATCACAAAGCGATCGACTTGGCGCGCGAGCGCCTGCGCGGTAAAGGCAAGATCGGCACGACCGGCCGCGGCATCGGCCCTGCCTATGAAGACAAGGTCGCGCGCGTCGGCATCCGCTTTGTCGACCTCCTGGAAGAAGACACCTTCCGCGAAAAGCTCCAACGCAACATCGAAGAGAAGAATTTCTACCTAAAAGCGATCCTCAATGAGAAAGCGCTCGATGCGGACGCGATTCACGAGCACTACGTCGGCTATCGCGAAGAGCTCAAACGCTTTGTGACCAACACTGGCGTTTTGCTCGACCAACAGATGCGGGCTGGCAAGCGAGTCCTTTTCGAGGGCGCCCAGGGAACGCTCCTCGACATCGATCACGGCACCTACCCTTACGTTACCTCCTCGAGCACGGTCACGGGTGGGGCCTGCTCGGGTGCCGGTGTTGGGCCGCAAAACATTCAGCAAGTGATCGGCATCTCGAAGGCTTACACGACCCGGGTCGGCAGCGGCCCGTTTCCGACCGAGCTGATCGGACCGCAAGGGGAAACGCTCCGGCGCGAGGGTGCCGAGTTCGGCGCTACCACCGGCCGGTCGCGCCGTTGCGGTTGGTTCGACGCCGTCGGGGTGCGCCATTCGGTTCGCATGAATGGCATGACCGGCATTGCGCTAACAAAGCTCGATGTCTTGACCGGCTTTAAGGACATCCCGATCTGCACCGCGTACCGCGATGAAGGAGCTTTGATCGACGAATTTCCGGCAAGCTCAAAAGTGATGCAAAGGGCTCAGCCGGTCTATGAACAGATGGAGGGCTGGACCGCGCCGCTCGATCATGTCCGGCAGTTCACGGATCTGCCCGAGGCTGCGCAAAAATACGTCCGACGTATCGAGGAAGTCATCGGCAGCGAAATCATCTTGGTCTCCGTCGGCCCGGGCCGCGAGCAAACGATCCTCTTAAAAAACCCTTTTGAAAGTTAACGCTACCGCCCGGGATCGATCTGCAAAGCCGGTTTTATCGTTTCTTCTTGGCGGCAGTCTTACGTATTATTGCAGCGCATCTGGTTGCGTCGGCGTCAGACGCAAACCCAAAAACCGCTGAATATTTCCTGCCGATGACTTGGGCCACAAGAAAATCCATACTGATGCCGGCATCGGCAATCGCCTGCGCGGTTTCATAGCCGATACCCGCCCTGTCGTCCCCTTCAACCAGCAGAGCCGGAATGGATGACGCGTTGAAGCCGACCTCCTTGGCTGCGTTAGTCGACTTTCTTCCGGTTACCGGATAAAGCTCGATTGCAGCTTTCGCATCCTGGCCGGGAAAACGATAAGCCATCACGACATGAATGTTTGTACCGGCGTGAGCCAGCGGTGCAAGAGCGTTGGCAAGCATTCCAGCCCGATTCTCGACCTCTTTTCGCCACAGCACGATCTTTTTGATGGTTACTGCCATGAGCGCCTCCTTTGCGTTGTGGCAAAATCCTTTGACGTTTCTTGCCGGAGGATTGTAGTGCGGGCGACGGGGTGCTGTAAACTAAAAAACGATCGCTGAGTTGACAGAATTTCCTGCACTCGGGTACTCTCCCTCCGAGACGCGGAAGAATTCACAATGTTTTACTTTATGCGGCAGCTTCGTTTTCGAAGGGGCGTGCACCGACCAAACCTATGAAAACTGACGACCTCCGTATCGTTAAAACCCGGCCACTACTCTCGCCGGCCATCCTTGCCGAAGAGATCCCGCTCACCGACACTGCGTCAACCCGAGTATACGACGCCCGTCGAGCGATTGAGGCGATTCTCGATGGCAGGGATACACGGCTCTTTGTGGTCGTCGGACCGTGCTCCGTCCATGACACCAAGGCCGCCCTCGAGTACGCAACCAGGCTGAAGCCGATCGCGGATGCGCTCGCCGATGCGCTTCTAATTGTCATGCGCGTGTACTTCGAAAAGCCGCGCACGGTCGTAGGCTGGAAAGGGCTCATCAACGACCCGGATCTAGATGAGTCCTATCATATCAACAAAGGTCTACGCTTAGCGCGCCGATTGCTTGCCGATGTTCTGGAGGCGGGGGTTCCCGCCGGAACCGAGTTTCTCGATACGACGTTTGGTCAGTTCTATGCCGATCTCATCAGTTGGGGTGCGATCGGGGCGCGCACCGCGGAGAGCCAAATCCACCGCGAGCTGGCATCGGGTTTGTCGATGCCCGTCGGCATTAAAAACCGTACCGACGGCAACGTCCAGGTCGCCGTGGATGCGATTCAGGCCGCGCGCAGCCGACACCTGTTCCCGTCTCTCACCAAGGAAGGGGCGCCCGCCATTCTGGAAACCAGTGGCAACCCCTACGCGCATCTCGTGCTCCGTGGGGGTAGCGAAACGGGGCCCAACTTCGATGCCAGGTCGATCGAACGCGCGCTTCGACTGTTGCGTGCGGCTGGGCTTCCAGAGGGGCTCATGGTGGACTGCAGTCATGGCAACAGCGAGAAGGATGCAGCGAGGCAAATCGACGTCGCGCAAGCGATTATGGAGAGCCGGAGAGCTTTGCCGATTCGAGCGCTGATGATCGAGAGCCATCTTGTCGCCGGTCGTCAGACTGCGCCGGTTACTTACGGCCAAAGCATCACCGATCCATGCCTTGGCTTTGACGAAACCACCGCCTTACTCTACCGGCTGGCAGACGCTGTTTGACAAGCGCTCACAGTGGGGCGATCTTCAGGACGAGACACTTCGCGCTTCCACCGGCTTTGATGAATTCCGTAAGCGGGACTTCATACACGGCAAATCCCAGAGCCTCTAATTGGCGCCGAATTTTAGGGCAGCCCTGATTGATGATGACCTTCTTATCTACCGCAATGGCGTTACATGCGAATCGGTATGCCTCCTCCTTCTCCACCGGGATCAAATTGCGAACGTGCTTTGCCAGCATCTTCAAAGCGTCGGCATCGAACGCGCCCGGATAGTAGATCGCTTCGCTAGGACTCAATGGACAAAAGCAGGTATCGAGATGATAAAACCACCGGTTGGTAAGTCTTAGGGATCGGACCTGAAGCTCTAGGATTTCGGCTATTGCGCGATGGGAGATGGCCGAAGAGCGGATCGGACAACCAGCGAACATGACGTCCGCACACATCAACAAGTCCCCTTCTCCCTCAAAGTAGCTCTTTTTGGAAAGGTTGAAAATTTCGTATTTGCCGCTCGCAAACCAGTTAGCGAAATGCGCGGCCTCACCGCGCCGGACGCGATGCCGGAAATTGCTGACAATAAATTTGTTTTTCCACACGAGCCCGCCGTTGGCGGTAAACACCATGTCCGGCAGATCCGGGCGTGGTTCGATCAGCGACACGCGCGCGTGAAGCCGCTCCTGAAGGACTCGGTAAAGCGTTTGCCACTGCTCCTGGGCCAAGCAATGATTGCTCGGCCGGCTCCGTCGCATCCACGGATTGATCTCGTATTCGATGCGATAATACGTCGGCGGACACATCAAGACGTGCATCCCGGTTATTTTACAATGCTCAGTTCAGGACTCTCAATGTATTCTTTCCGCAAATCTTAGGTTCCAAATCGTGTTCGGTGTGTGATGTTGTCTCTTCGCCGCGACCCCCTCGCGGCTTGGCCGACCGAGCCGCTACGTTGATAGAGGCCGCCGGCTCTTTCCGATGCTATGCTCTGCAAAAGTGCGAAGCGGATCATAGAGAGCGCTGCCTTGAATACACGGACAGGGGTGATTATGATGAGAGCGGTTTACGGCAGCTTCAAAAAAGGGGGTACTATGGACGGTGACACCAACAGCAAAGAGAAAGTTGTGAGCGATCTGCGCGTGCTCGTTAATGATGCGGAGGAGTTGCTGAAAGCCACAGCCAATCAAGCGGGTGAAACAATTGCAGTAGCGCGGCAGAAAATCGAGCAAAGCCTGATCGAGGGGAAGAAGGCTCTTGCGGACGCCGAACAGACGTTTCTGAAAAAATCCAAGGAGTGCGCTGAAATCGCCGACGACTACGTCCGGGAGAACCCCTGGAGCGCAGTCGGTGTCGCCGCTGCTCTTGGCTTGGCTTTGGGATTGCTCATTCGCGGCAAGTAATCGCCCCGATGAGCGGCGCAGAGAGCAGCCATAGTCGAGACCCGGTTCCGGGTTTTTCTCAGCAGATCAAGGCGGCGATCGCAATTTTGAGCGCGGCGTTGCACACGCGCCTGGAGATCTTCGTTACCGAGATCGAAGAAGAGCGTGAGCGCCTCAAACAGACGGCGATGCTTTTCCTGCTGGTGGTCTTCGGCGCCAGCCTGGGTTTTATTCTTCTCAATATTTTTCTCGTTGCTCTGTTTTGGGATCGGGGCTGGATTGCAGCGATCGGCGTGTTAGCGTTCCTTTATCTTAGCATCGCCGTTTTCGCTGCCCTAAGACTGCGGAGCGCAATCCTGCAACGGCCCGGACTGTTTCCAGCGACTCTGGCAGAGCTCGGTAAGGACTGCGATCAGTTAAGGACCTCGGCTCGTGAATAAACGCTTCGAACAAATTGCGCGCCGCAAACAAGCGCTTATCGACAAAGCCGCGCGCGAGCGCACCGAGTTAGCCGCCACTTTTAACAAGTTACGCTCGCCTTTTGATTTTAGCGGTATCATTTATCGAATCGGCCGGGTGCTCAAGGCCCGTCCGGTGATCACCGCCGGCGCGTCGACCCTATTGGTGAGTGGGTTGGCGGGAAAGCTTTTCAAAGGGACCAACCAAGTCCTTAAGCTCGGGCGCGTGGCCGTGCCGCTTTGGGTGTGGTGGCGCAAGCACCGCAAAACTTCCTGAGGATCATCGGTCTTCGTTGCCGCTTAATTATTCGGTAGGCAAAGGCTTGAACCTGTCCCTCTTTTAATTTTACCTGGCTTCATTTTCGCGGGTCGGCCGCCCCGCTCAACTCTGCGCCTTCACGACGGATGGCCTGCACGACCCCGAGGGAGTTTTGTTCTCGCAGCCCATGGCCGCGCTGCTCGAGCGCCGCTCCAGTTTCTGCGGCGATTTGGCGCTCCACATTCAGACGGTCCGGCAGCCATTGATGATGCGCGCGCGGCGCCGAAACCGCCGCGCCGATTGGCATACCGAAGTCGATCACATTCAAGATCGTCTGCAACGTTGCGCTGATAATGCGCGGCCCGCCGGCCGCGCCGACGACGAGCTCCGGGCGGTCGCCGCGCAGAATAATCGTCGGTGACATGCTGCTGAGCGGCCGCTTTTGTCCATTGATCTCGTTGGCTTGGTTGCCGATCAGCCCGTAGACGTTGCCTGCCTCCGCATGGATCGCAAAGTCGTCGATTTCGTTGTTTAAAACTATGCCCGTGCCGGCCGCCAGCAGTTTCGAGCCGAATCGCGTATTGATCGACTGCGTGCAGGCGACGGCGTTGCCGAAACGGTCAACCACGCTAAAGTGAGTCGTACCGCCTTTCTCCGCATTGTAATGGTAGTAACCATAAAAACTCGGCGGCCAGGTCTTATGTGGTGCAATGCGGTTACGAACCCACTCGGCGTAGTTTTTCGCCGTTAACGTGCGAACCGGCACATGGACGAAATCCGGATCACCAAGAAAATGCGCGCGGTCGGCAAACGCATGCTTCATCGCTTCAGTGATCAAATGGAGGTAGAAGGCGGAATTGTGCTGAAACTCGCCCAGCTTGTAACCTTCGAGGACATTGAGCATCTGCAGAATCGCGACGCCGCCGGAGCTCGGCGGCGGCATCGTGATCACGTTACGGCCACGGTAAGAGCCAGTCAGCGGCTCGCGCCAGATCGGTTTGTAAGCCTTGAGGTCTTCGAGCGTCATGATACCGCCTGCCCTCTCGACCGCCGCGACAATCGCTTGGCCGATCCAACCGTCATAAAAAGGTTTGGCACCGTGCTGCGCGATGGCTTTAAGGCTCGTCGCCAATTCGGGCTGTCGGAGGGTATCGCCTTCCTTCGGCAGCTCGCCTTTGGGCATGTAAATGCGACCAAGATCAGGAAATCGCTTCATATTGGCCTGTTGACGCTCGATAGCGGACCGCAAGCTGGCGTCGAGAGGAAACCCATTACTGGCAAGCTTAATCGCCGGTGCGGCCAGAACCGCAAGCGGCAGGCTGCCGAAACGTCGCCGCGCTTCGATTAGCCCCGCTACCTCGCCGGGGACCGCGATCGCGAGAGCGCCGGTGAGGCTAAGCGACGCCACCGGTTTGCCGTCTTTCGTGTAAAGCTCGCGCCGCGAAGCCGCAGGTGCGGTCTCACGGAAATCGAGGGCATAGGCTTGGTTTTCTTTGGCACGATAAATCACCATAAAGCCGCCCCCACCCAAACCGGAGGAGGCCTGATCGACCACCGACAACGCCAGAGCCGTGGCGACCGCCGCGTCGACCGCGTTGCCGCCGCGGCGCAGCATTTCCATGCCCGCCGCGCTCGCGATCTCGCTGTCCGCAATAACGAGGCCGCTCTGCGACCGGAGTGTGCGGGCTCCCGCTTCGGGCCCAATCAGGATGCAGAAAAGAACCAGACAGAAAGAAAATTGGCGTCCAACGATAGCTCGTAGCGTCGACATAGTTTTCAATGGCTTAATGCTTTGTCGGGCTTTTTTCAAATTGGGGTTTAGCTGTAGCCAACGATTTTATGACAATCCTGTGCGGAGCCTTTTGGCTTGCGCTTGGTAAGTGGTTATTTCATATTGACGGAGATCGTTTCGCCGTTCACCTAAACACAACATGCAAACCGTGCTGGGCCCGTTCGAGCCCTACCTTGAAAACGCTATCGTCGACGAAATTCGCACTCATAAGCAAGCTCATCCTTTTGCTCCGCTGTTGGTGCTGGTTCCCTCCACAGCCTTGCGCCAGCATTTAAAAGCGGTTTTGAGCCGGCAACATAGACTATCTCTGCTGAACGTTCATCTGCTGACGTTTTACCAGCTCGCGCTGCGACTTCGCGCTGAGAGCCACGGGGAAGCGGCTGAGCTGCGCGACGAGCTGTTTTTTGAAGAAGTCCTGCGTCAACTCGTGCGCGCGCGCCAGCCCGGCGCCGAAGCTTTCGCCGGTGTCGAAGAACGGGTTGGCGGCTCGGCCGCGCTTTGGCAAACTCTTCGCGATTTGCGCGACGGAATGGTCGATCCGGAACTGGCTTTAGAGGCGACCCTCACGGGCCAATTTGCCCATGAAGAAAGCCACAGGACAAAACACCTCCTTCGGTTGCTTCAAACCCTGCTCGACTTTTGCCGGCACCAAGGAATCAGCGAGTCCGCCGATCTCTTCAAATTGGCGACTCAACAAGTGCCGGCCTCTTCGTTGCTCAAGACCTTCGAGGAGATTTTTTATTACGGCTTTTACGATCTCACGCAAATTCAGCTGGATTTTTTTCACGCCGTCGCGCAACGCTACCCGACCACGCTCTTCTTTCCGCTCCTGACCGCCCGCCCCAGACACGAAGCCTGGAGCTTTGCCGAACGCTTCTACGAGCGCTACGTGCAAGGCTACAATAGCGCTCCCCCACGAACGCTCACCGATGAGAGCCGATCCCCGCTGCCGGCGACTTTCAAGCTGTTCGACGAGACTGGTGAACGGCGGTACACCAGCCCGCCCCAAACCTTTCACTGCACGATCATTAACGCTTTCGGCATTCACGACGAGGTCGCCGCAGCGGCCAAAGAGATTCTCCGCCTGGTCGAAGATGAGAACATAGCATTTCATGAAATCGGGGTCGTCGCGCGCACGCTTGACGCGTACGGCGCGACGATCAAGGAGATTTTTCGCGATCATCAGATTCCGCTGAGCGGCGACATCGACGAACCTATGGTTCAGTTCCCGCTGACCAAAGCGGTTATCCTGCTGCTCAATTTACCGACCAAGGATTTTTTGCGTTCGCAAGTGATCGATCTACTGTCGTCGCCGTACTTTCAAATCGCCGGCTTGACCCATCCGTACTCGCCGCCCCGACCGGACCTGTGGGATTTGGCGACCCGCGAGCTCGCGATCTGCAAAGGAATCGCGCAATGGCGCCGGCTACGAATCTATGGCGAGCGCGATCTTTTCATCCACCAACTGAATCATGACGAAGGCTCCCGGATCATCAAAATTGAGGCAGCGCAGCTACACTCCCTCGCGGACATCGTCGATAAGTTGTCCGTCGATCTGTTAAATTTGCCGCAGCACGCTTCCTGGAGCGCTTACGCAACATCGTGGAGGACGCTGCTCGCCGAATATTTTGGGCTACCGGACGGCAACGAACCGGCTCACCCCGATCAGGAAATGGTCGCCGAGAAAATCTTGGCGCTATTAGACCAGATCGCGGCGCTCGACAAAGCAAACGGGCGGGTCTCCTCGAACGAGTTCAGTCAAACATTCCAGCATTGGCTCGAGCGTTCTACCATCACGGCTAGCACAGCAGGGGTCGCTGGCGTTCGGGTGCTCAATGCCACGGCCGCGCGGGGTCTGTCGTTTAAGGCACTTTTCATCCTAGGAGTTAACGAAGGCGTCTTCCCCCGCACGATCCGCGAGGATGCGTTCTTGCGCGACCGCGACCGAGAAATCCTCGAACGCGATCTGGGCTACAAGGTTAATCCGAAGCTCGCTGCGTTTGACGAAGAAAAGCTGATTTTTACGCTGCTCGTCACCGCGGCACGGGAAAGACTCTGCTGCTCGTATCAGCGCTGTGATGAAACCGGCCGAGTGTTGGCACCGTCATGGTACCTTGGCGAATTGAAGCGCGCGCTCAGTAGCGAACTCGACGCCCGTCTGACGGAAATGACGATTCCGCGCAGCCCGAGAGACAAAGCTCGCGCTTGGCCTTTCAATACAGCCGCCTTGTTGCTGCCGGAAGAGCTTGCCATTCGCCTGAGTCTGGAGAACCGTGACCCCGGTGATTTGGTGACAAATTTCGCCACTGCGCCTGAGCTCTACAAACGCGGCCGCATGGTCGTCGCCGAACTTGATCGACCCGCGGAAAAATTATCCGGCTTTGACGGTGCGGTGGGGCCGCTTCCCGCGTATTGGGAGGATTTTTCCCAGAGGGTCTCTCCCACTGCACTGGAAAGTTACGCCCGTTGCCCGTTTCAGTTTTTCGCTCGCCAGGTGCTCGGCCTCGAGCGGCTCGACCGACCGGAGGAGATTGCCGGCCCCGGTCCCGTCGATTATGGCGAGCTCGGCCATGCCATTCTGAAAGGCGTCTATCGCGCGCTGATCGAGACCAATTATTTTAACGGCGAATCCGCTGCGGTCGAGCTCGGTGCTATCTTGGCCGAGGTGGCTGAAAGGGCGTTCGGAGAGTACGAAAAGAAAAATCCGGTCGGTTATCCGCTTACCTGGGACTTCCTCAAGGAAGAAATCATCCAGTTGCTCCACCAGGTTATTACGCGCGACCTCGAGAAAATGGCCGAGTCGGGATTTGCGCCGGTCGCCTTGGAAGCAGAAGCAACTGCTGGGTTCCCGGTCGATTGGCCGGCGCCGCTCGATCGACTGGTCATCCGCGGCCGCATGGATCGCATCGATCATCATTCGAAAGAAAATCGCCTCCGAGTCATCGACTACAAGTTTAAGTTTGGCGCCGAGCCAACGGCTCAGGAGCGGGATCTCGCCCGCGCTGCACTCCGCGGCCAGTACCTGCAGCCACCGCTCTACAGTATCCTTGGCGAGCGCTGGGCGAACACGCATGCTTTCGACACCGGCGGCGTCGATACCGGCTTTTATTATATTGCGCGGCGTTGGCGCGACGGACCCCTGGTAACCGCTGAGTTCAACTGTGAAACTCTCGCCAGCAAACTCGGCGGGGAACTCAAGAAAACCATCACGGATCTGCTCGAAAGCATTCACCAAGGCCGCTTCTACATGCAACCCGGCACCCACTGCGCACGCTGCGACGTCGCGGAAATTTGCCGCAAGAATCATCCGCCAAGCCTGTGGCGCGCCGAGAACGATCCAGTCACGCGTATGCACCGCGACATCCAGGCCAAAGATCCCAGCGACCCATGAGCCGGAAGCCGAACGAGATCAAGCTTCGCGATGGCGATGAGCGCGAGCGGGCCATCGCCACGTTCGACCGCAACGTCGTTGTCACCGCAGGCGCCGGAACGGGCAAGACCACTCTCTTGGTTGATCGGTTGGTGCACTTGCTTTTGCGCGACCCCGATCCGCTCCGGATCACCGAGATCGTCGCGCTGACTTTTACCAACAAGGCCGCAGACGAGATGAAGCTTCGGCTGCGCGAACGGCTGCAATCCTACCTGACCCTTCGGCTCGATCGGGAGCCCGCGAGTAGCGCCGCGCTCCAACTTACCCGCGAAGTCGAAGCGCTGCTTGCTAACTACCGCCTGTCGAAAGACGAAATCGACCGCCGGATGCATGATTCGCTCAGGAATATCGAAAGGAGCGACATCGGCACAGTCCACAGCTTCGCCGCAACCTTGCTGCGCCTTTACCCGCTCGAAGCCGGACTCGCTCCGCAATTTGACGAAGACGACGGCGAGCAATTCGACCGGCTCTTCGATGAACAATGGGGCCTCTGGCTTGACCGAGAGCTCTCTGCGGAAGCTGGTCAGCCGTCCGTCTGGAAAACTATCTTGGGCAAGGTCTCGCTCGACTATGTCAAGGCGTTGGCGAAATCGCTCTGCTCCGAGGCCATCGAACTCGGCCGCGTGGCAACGGCCTCTGGCGCGATTCCCGCGGCCGTGCGCGGCTGGTTGACAGATCTGGAATCGCGAGCGGCGATGCTCATGTGTCGCTGTTCCGATGAGCGCGTCAACGAGCAGCTCGTCCGCGCCGCGCTCATGGTCATTCGCGGGCACCTGGGCAGAGAAATCGGCGCCACCGAGCTGGCGGGAGCAAAATTACTGATCGGTGAAAAAACCATCAATCGAGAGCGCAAGGGCTGGTCGGAAGATGAGATCAACGAGGCTCAGGACCTCGTGCGCGCCGCCAAGGCTCTAAGTCGTGTCGATGCCGAGCTTACGGTTTCCGTCGGCGCGCTGCTCGTTCCCTTCGCCTCAACCTTTCGAGAATTGTTCGTCCGGGAAGGTTTGGTTTCGTTCGACGGCTTGCTCATCATGGCGCGCAACCTGCTGCGCGATCATCTGCGCGTGCGCGAGCAGCTCAAGCGACAATACCGCGCCATCCTGATCGACGAATTTCAGGATACCGACCCGATCCAGTATGAGATCATGCTCTACCTCGGCGAGCAACCGGGCGCCCAGGCAAGGGAATGGCGCAAGGTGAAACTCACTCCGGGAAAAATCTTCGTTGTCGGCGACCCTAAACAATCGATCTACGCGTTTCGCCGCGCCGACATCGAAGCCTACCTCGAAGTTGTTGATAAGATCATCAAAGCCCAGGACGGCGTTGAGTGCCGCTTGACCACCAACTTTCGCAGCAACGGCGGCATCCTCGACGCTGTGAACGGCGTTTTCGCTTCGCTCATGCAAGAGCGGACCGGGATCCAGCCGCCGTACATTGCGATTAATCCGGCGCCGGGCAGACCCAATGCGGTTGATCACCGGCTGCCGATGGTCGCGGTTCGTAAAATCGTCGCTGCTGAAGCAGTCAGCGCGCAAACAGCGCGGCGCCTGGAGGGCGAGAGCTTGGCTTGCTGGCTCCAGGATGAAGTGCTCGGCAAGATGACCATTCTCAATGCCGCGGGCGAATCGATCCAAGCGCAGTCCAAGGACGTCGCGATCTTGTTCCGCAAGCTGACCGATATTCACGATTACTTGGAACCGTTCCGCCGCTATGGCATACGCTATGTGGTCGAGGGCGAGCGTCATTTTTACGGCGCCAAGGAAATCATCGATGCCGTCAATTTGTTTCGTGCGATCGAAAATCCGCACGATCGTCTGGCGCTGGTGGGCGTTTTGCGTTCGCCCCTGGGCGGCTTGACCGATCGGCAGATTTACGACCTCCATCGAGCTAATGCGCTCGACTACCGTAACGCGGACCGGCTCGATAAAAACATCGGGCTTGCGACCGTCGCAGAGCTTTACCGACTGCTCGCGCGCCTTCATGCGGAGACACGATTCTTGCCGGTCGGCGACGCGATCGGCAAAATTTTTGCAACGCTGCCGCTGAAACTTCTGGCCGCTTGTTATTTTCACGGCGAGCAAGCTGTCGCCAATTTGGAAAAATTGCGGCAGCAAGCGATCCTGCTCGGCCGCGAGGGCTTGACCACGCTCAAAGAGGCGATCCGGCAACTGCAGCAGCGCGTGCTCGATTTGAAAGAAGAGGGCGAGAGCGTCCTCGCAGAAGAGAACGTCGACGCCGTACGCATCATGAGCATCCACAAAGCCAAAGGCTTGGAGTTTCCAATCGCTGTTCTGGCGGGGTGTCAAACCGGTACGGATGGGCGAGTGACGAACGCGGCGGACGCCCTGTTTGATTGGTCGACCGAGCTCACGGGTCTGCGCGTCGGTCCGATCTACGATCTCCCTGGACTATTCATCACGGAGAAGGCGCGGCGCAACGCGGCGGAAGAACAAAAACGCGTGCTCTACGTTGCCATGACCCGGGCGAGAGAGCACCTCATGATCTCCTGTGCGCCGACCAACCGGCGCACCACGAGCAGTTTTCTTTCGATGCTCGACGAGAGCTTCAGCGGCACCATCGAAGCCGCCGATACTTCGAAAACCGTTCAAGTGGGAATGGGGAGCGTCAACATCCAGATTATCACGCAGCGCTTAATTGCTCCGGGCCGACCCGAAAGCAAAACCAAACGCGGGGCGGAGCCTGACTGGCGGCCCTTTTTCAATACTTGGGCGGCGCGCCGCGCGCGCTATGAATCGGATTTACGGCAACCGCTATTCGTAACCCCCACGCTCCTGAAGAAAACAGAAGAGGAAATCGCCGAGGCCGGGCTCATGCCTGCGCGCGGTCGCGGCAAGCGCACGACGGCCATGCGGATCGGCGACGCGGCGCACGCATTGCTCCAAAGTTGGAATTTTACCCATGATCCGAATTCTTTGGACGACCAATTGGAAGGCTTGATCGGTCGCGAGTTGATAAACGAAACGCAACAGCATCGGGCCATGATTCTTGCCGAGATCAAGACAATTTTCCGCAGTTTTTTCCGATCGAAGATTTATGCCGAGCTCGCCGCTGCACGCATCCTTGCGCGTGAAATGCCGCTCTTGATGCCATGGAACGGCCAAATCATGGAAGGGGTTATCGATGTGATCTACGAGCAGGAAGGCTTGCTTTATTTGGCGGACTATAAGACAGATAAGATCGAAAAAACGAACTTGAACGCAGCGGCACGCGGCTATATCCGTCAGGCGCAAATTTATTCGCAGGCTGTTAGCCAGAGCCTCGGTCGCGAACCGTCCGGCTTTAAAATCATCTTTTTGCGTCCCGGCAAAGTGGTTGAGTTGTCACCGGAGAAAGATAACCAAGGCGTGCTTTTCCGGTAGGATGCCTCGAAGTTTGAAGAGTGTCTGTCAGTCGTACGAGCGTTGCGCTGAGGAGTCCATCCTGCCATTCTTCGGCGTCGAGCCTGTAGAGAATAAACGCACCGCTGAAAGCACGATCCGCCACCCCCCGGCTCGCGATCAATTGCAAAAGCAAAACTGCTGTTCTGCCGGCGCTCGCCGAGAAAGTTCCTGCTAGGTCGAAATTAGCAATATTATGAAAATCTGTTATTTGGATATCGAAACCGTTCCCACCGACCGCTCGCTGGAGGACAGCGGCTTGCTTCAAGCGCAAATGCAGCTCGACGAAGCTGAGCTCATCAAAAAGCTCAGCCTGTCGGCCATGACCGCCAAGATCATTTGCCTCTGTTACGCCATCGAGCCGCCGACCGACTCCGAAGTCCAAGTTTTGGAGGGTGACGAGATCGAGATTTTAAAAAACTTTTGGCAATTGGCGGCAGATTGCGATCTCTTCGTCGGCCACAATATTCTCGATTTCGATCTTCGCTTTATCTATCAGCGCTCGATCATCCATCAGGTCAAACCCTCGCGTGACCTTCCGTTTGGCCGTTTCCGTAACGCCCCAATTTTCGACACTATGCATGAATGGAGCAAGTGGGGGCGCGAGCACGCAAGCCTCGACTTGCTGTCCAAAACCCTTAGCCTACGCTCGCCGAAAGAGACTCTCGACGGCTCGAAGGTCTACCCCTACTATCGCGCGGGAAAGATCGCCGACATCATCAATTATTGCAGATGCGACGTCGATTCAGTCCGGCAAGTTTACCGGCGGCTGACCTTTACGACCGAGCCGACTTAGCCGTTTCGAACTGACCACCTTGGCGAAAGCTTGTCATCTTCACGACCGGAGCATTTTACGGACTAAAGCCACAGGCCTGCACCCGAAGGAAGTCGGGCGCGATGATCGGTCGTTTGACTCGCCGTTCGCCAATCGATAATAATTGATTGCAAAATCCGCTAGGCTTGAGCATCGTAACCT
The DNA here is from genome assembly GCA_036554745.1 of Binatia bacterium. GTDB lineage: Bacteria > Desulfobacterota > Binatia > UBA9968 > UBA9968 > DP-20. Next base: position 11,987 of record DATBMR010000033.1, on the reverse strand, counting down.
CACGCCAATCGCAGATTCCGGAAAACTGGACGACGAACAAGGAGGCGTTATGGATCATCCTGCTGAGCAAACATTCAAGGAGCCCACGGACAAAAAGACCCGGGCTGGTTATGGAAAATTCCTTCGGCCCAACAGCCCTTATGACAACTTCATGGAAGCGCAGAACATCCCGATCTATCGTGACATCGGAGTGCGCCGTGTGCAGGATCTACCGCTAAAACCGTGGAAGCGTATGGGCGGCAAGGGCACCTTCATCCAGCTCCTCGGCACGGAGGGTCTTTGGGGCAGCTATGTGGTCGAAGTCCCTGGCGCGGGTGCGTTAAACGCCGAGAAGCATCTCTACGAAGAGCAATTTCTCGTCGTCGAGGGGCGCGGTACGACTGAGGTGTGGATCGATGGTAACCCGAAGAAGCTGACCTTCGAGTGGCAGAAGGGCTCGATCTTCGCGATACCGATGAATGCAACGCACCGGATCGTCAATGCGACGTCGAGCCCAGCACTTCTGTTGGCCGGCACGACCGCGCCCAACGTGATGAACAACTTTGACAACGACGATTTTATCTTCAATTGCCCCTATCATTTCAAAGATCGTTTCGATCCGAGCGATGACTATTACAAGTACAAAGAAGAAGTGACACCGGACCCGTTGCGCGGGCTGGCGATGCGCCAGACCAACATCATCCCCGACGTGATCTCCTGTGAGCTGCCGCTCGACAACCGGCGCTCGCCAGGCTATCGCCGCATCGAGCCGCACATGGCGGGACAGCAGTTTTATTTCTGGATTGGCCAACATGAAACCGGCCGCTACTCAAAGGCGCACGCGCACGGCTCAGCCGCGGTGCTGATCTGCTTGAGCGGCAAAGGCTACACCTACACTTGGCCGGCAAAACTGGGCACGCGTCCATGGGAAAAGGGCACGACGGATGAGATCCGCCGCCAAGACTATGAGCCGGTCGGCATGGTGAGCGCCGCGCCGATGAGCGGCAATTGGTACCACGCCCATTTCGGAGCGAGCAAAGAACCTTTGCGCCTCACCGCCTGGTTTGGCCCTAACGCGCCGGGACGCGATCGTGGCCGCCCCGGCGAGAAGGCGATCGATTACGGCGCCATCGACCTGAAAGATGGTGGCACGGCAATTCCTTATAACGACGAGGATCCATTTCTCCGCAAGGAATTTGAAGAGACATTAGCGAATGTCGGCGCCCAATCGCGCATGGAGCCGGAACTCTATACGCACTCCTACTAAGATTGTCTGAGCGTCAAGGGTCTAGAGTCTCACTCTCCGTTCCGGAGCTAAGCTCTAGATCCCAGACGCAAGACTCCCAACGATACCAAGCTCCCCAAGGACTTTCATGGCCGCACCAACGAGAGGCTCGTTTTCCAATGCCAACCGCCACATGCAGGAGGAGGAAAATCTTCAGCTCACCAGCGTCGGCGTCGATATCGGTTCATCGACTTCACACCTGGTTTTCTCCAGGTTGGAGCTCACGCTCGAAGGTTCGCGTTATCGCGTAACCAAGCGCGAAGTTTTAAACGAATCGCAGATACTGCTAACGCCCTATGTCGATGACACGAGAATCGACGTTGAAGCGCTCGAAATTTTTATCAATGAACAGTACAAAGCCGCCAGGATTCGTCGTGAGGATGTCGACACCGGCGCGTTGATTCTGACCGGAGTCGCCGTGCGCCGGCGTAACGCCCGCGCCATCGCCGAACTTTTCGCTCAGGAGGCGGGCAAATTCGTCGCGGTCAGCGCCGGCGACGGCTTGGAAGCGACCATGGCCGCGCATGGTTCGGGCGCGGTGGCCCATTCCGCCAAAATTGGCGGCGTGGTTTTGAACATCGATATTGGCGGTGGCACGAGCAAATTCGCGCTCTGCAACAATGGCAAAGTCCAGGAGGTCTCGGCGATCGACATCGGTGCGCGATTGCTCGCGTTCGACAACGAAGGCGCCATCGTGCGGATCGAAGAAGCCGGCAGAAAACACGCCGGCTGGGCAGGTTTTGAAGTCGCGATCGGCAGGAAAATTCCCCAAGATAATTTGCAGAAGATGGTCGCCGGCATGACCGACAAGCTGTTTGCCATGCTCAAATCGGAAGCGATCACGGAAGACATTCAAGGACTGCTCAGGCTGCCACCGCTTGCCTACAAGGGGGAGGTCGATTGCGTGATGTTTTCCGGCGGCGTATCGGAGTTTATTTACAATCGAACCAAGAGCAACTTCGGCGACCTGGGACCATTGCTGGCGGAGGAGATCCATCGCCGCTTGGGCGATCTGGGGCTGCTCGTCATGGAGCCTAACGCGCGCATCCGCGCCACCGTGATCGGCGCTTCACAGTACACCGTGCAGGTAAGTGGCAACACCGTGTTTATCTCGCCCGAGGACGCAGTTCCGGTTCGTAATATCGCCGTGGTGGCACCGGAGTTTCCGCTTCATAACGACGACTTCACCAAAGAAGCGGTCAGAGATGCAACTTTGACCGCTCTTAGGCGTCTGGATTTGTCAAGCGGCCGTCAACCGGCGGCGCTCGCGTTTCACTGGGAAGGCTCCGCGACATTTTTTCGCCTGCAAGCTTTCTGCACGGGCATTGTCGAGGGTTGTCGAGACCTCTTGGTCAAAGGGCATCCGTTGGTTCTTGTCAACGACGGCGACATCGGAGGCATTGTCGGGCTTCACTTTCAAGAAGAGCTGCAGATAGAGAATCCGGTGATCTCGATCGACGGCATCGCGCTTAACGATTTCGATTATATCGACATCGGTACTTTGATCCCTTCCTCTGGATCGGTTCCGGTCGTCATCAAATCGCTGATCTTTCCCGCTTCCCCCCAGCAGTAGGAACTTGAAGCCGCAAGCGTTTACGCCAATCTAAAGAACCTCTTAGCGTTTTCCCCGAGCACTGCGGCTTTTTCGGTGCGCGACAAATCCGCGCGTTCCACCGTCTCGTGAATCATCTGCTTGGCCGCCACCAGATCGACCTCGTGAGGATAGTCGGAAGCATAGGAGAAGGCTGCGACGCCGCATTGCCGGATAACGTAGGGCAAAATCCACTCGTTGCCTTCGCAGCCGACCAGCACCTGTCCGCTGGCAAGATAATCATTGAGGGTACGCGCATGCCCCGTGCTGGTCGTGTAGACATTGTCGTCGCGGTCCATGCGGTCTTTAAGCAGCAGCACCCAGGCGCAGCCGCCCTCGAAAAAGCCGATATGCAAGTCTCTGTAGCGATCGAAGACACCGTGATAAACCAAGGAAACAAACTCCAGGGCCAATGGCACAGGGTGGCGAAGCACACGGGCGGCCCATGGATCGGTGAAAGTATCCGCGCCGAGGCCGATGCTCGAGCCGCCGTGGATGCCGAGCGCGCAACCCAGGTTCGCCGCTTCTTCATACACCGGCCAGTAGTAATCATGACCGAGGTGAAGCGGTAAGCCGCGCGACGGCAGCATGGCGCCAGGCAGCTTGAGCTCGAGCACAAGCCGGCGCAGCTCTTTCACTGCTGCTTTGACATCTTGCATCGCGATCAAACCCATCGGATGCAATCGCTTGTCAATTTTTCGGTATCGTTCGTAGACGTAGTCATTGAAGCCGCGACACACGCGCGTTGCGTAGTCCGCCTGTTGAAAGAATCCCATCGAGAGGCCTTCGGAAGGAAACAGAACCGCTTCGCTCACTCCGGCTTTTTCCAGGAAAGCGACCCAATCTTCGCCCGAACCCTTGCGATGCTCACTGGCGTCCACACGCGGCCGCCGTGGTGTTTCGACTTCGCCCGACTTGCGCACATTACGGGGGTAGTGGATGTTATCGAGGCTGGCAAAAACTCCCTGGCGATTGCGCGACGGGTTAAGCGCGATCTGACGATCCACTGGATCGAGAAACGGCACCATTTCGGGGATGGATTCAATAATGTGACCGTCACAATCCAACACCATGATATTTTCCGCCATTGTCAAATCCTCCAGTGAGTTTCGTGGACTACTATTTCCTACCACAAAAATAACTGCGGGCGAATCGAGGCAACGGGCGCTGGATGACCGAGCGGCAGCTTAGGCTGTGCCGATTCGTCTCCATCCATGCGTCGATTGTTATGGTCATCGATTGACACACGGTGACAAACCGGCCGCGCGCCGGCTGAGCCCCGTTACACGCTTTAACCGAACGGAAAATCTTTTGCCGGTGGCGAAGATAAACTTGACATTCAAAATGGTTGCGCCTACAAACATCGCCAATAATCAGGCCACATCATTATGAGATATCGGGTTCGTCACTGCCCCAGATGTAAAGGTTTTGTCGGTTTCGGCATCGCCAGGCGCTCCGCCGGCGATCGGGAAGCACCGCTAATCCATTTTTGCCTCAATTGCAATTATCAGCCACCTGTGCGTAGCATAGTCTACGGCGTTCGAAACCCGACTCCTACTCGACGCCGGCTAGGGCTTCGTTTGATTCACAGCAAGCCGAGAGCATTTGCGATCGGCTCGGAGGGCGGGCGTCGTCATACCGACATGGAATCGAAAATTAGCCCGGCGGATTATGCGCGGCATTTGCGCGCCATCGGGCAGGACCTGGAAGCGCTTCAGCTCAATCAGTTCAACCTCGAACTGACCGATGACGCCTACCTCGTATGGGTCAAGTCCGACGATCGGACGGAAAACAGCAATCCGCTGCTCCGCATCAGCAAAAGTCGACTGCAAAAATTGTGGCGCCACCGGACTCCACCCCGAGCGGCTGGCCGTGCAGAGCCTTACCCAGCTTCTCAAACGGGCAAGCGACTGCGTTATTCAGTCCAAGATCTAGAGCGTATGGAGCGCGAACAGCGCGCCCGGCGCTCCGAGCAAAGTGGCAGCGCCGATGGGCATCGTTTGTCGCAGCTATTGCGGACCGTCGGAGACGTGTTGGAAAAGAAGAGCGAACGGCTGTTAGGCATCGCCTGGCAGGAACTCTCCGTCAGCGTGGTCGTCGAAACGCCCCAGGGCCGGAGAGAAATCGATATTTTCCGGCCGGATAATCTTTACGATCTCTGGGTCAAAATGTATCTAAGGAGGGAAACCCGCGCGCGCCTCGATTCACCGCGTTCCTAAAGCCTGAGTCGACATTTCCATCAGCTCGCGAAGCAGATCTGTTCGCGGCGTGAGTGCCTTTCGCTGAGTGGCGCAGGAATCCGCAAGGTAAAAGTCGAACCTTGGCCGGCACAGCTCTCCACATGAACCGCGCCGCCGAGAAGGTCGATATACTTCTTCACGATGTAAAGGCCTAGCCCGACGCCGTTGGGCTCGCTGGCGCTCGTATCGGCGCCCTTGCAAAATTTTTCAAAGATCCTCGGGATTTGTTCTTCCGGCATGCCCATGCCAGTGTCCGCAACTTCTATTTCCAGCGTTTGTTTTGCGCTTCTATAATGCACCGATATCGTCACTGCGCCGCACTGAGTGAACTTGATGCCATTATCAATCACGCTCTCGAGAATCTGCTTGAGCTTGCGCCGATCCACGCGCACGGAAGGAAGATCGGACGGATAGTTCCAGACGAGTTTCAGATTTTTTGTTAATGGTTCATCGTAGCGCGATCGGACCTCCGAAAGGAATTCCCAAAGGTTGATTTCGTACAGCTCCAGATGAAGCGGCTCGGTCTCAATGTTGCTAACTTGCAACAGAGTATCGAGCAATCCAGAGAGATCCTTGGATTGTCTGGCCATGGTCGCGATCGCTGTTTCCTGGATCAGGGTCAATTCCCCCAGTGCTCCTTCCAGAAACATCTCGGCGTAACCCGTAATGACACTCAAAGGAGTTTTGAGCTGCTTCGAAACCGAGCGCAGAAACTCGTTTTTGGTCTGGTGCGCGCCGCGGACCTCCTCCGATTGCTGTCGGCTTTGCTCGTAGAGCTGCGCGTGATGGATCGCGATCGCCAGCTGGCCGGCTAGCGTCGACAATAAATTAATCTCTTCTTCTCCGAAACGGTGCTCCTCGCGGGTGAAAAAAACCAAGCATCCGAGCCCGGTCCCACCGCCGACCAAAGGCAGACTGACGAACGAGAGCAGCCCCTCGTTCTTGAAAAAGTCATAATCCGCGATCTCGGGGTCGGTAAAAACGTTGCCCACCGCAAGCGGCTTTGCTTCATCAACCAGCCGATCCGCAAAGACCAGCGACTCTGGTGAGGGGTCATGTCGCCCGCCCTTTAAATTGCGCGCGGCGGCCGTTTCGAGCGCACCGGTACCGCAGTTCTTCAGTCGCACGATCCCGGCGGCATAAGGGAGATGGATCAAAGTGGTTTCCAAGAACGCAGCAAGCAGCTTGTCCGTTTCGATGGTCGAACTCATCGCCACATGGGCGCGATGAAGCACTTCCAGCCGTTCGCGCTGCCGGCGGATCTCTTCCGCGGCCTTTTGCTCCTGCCTGGCGCGCTCTTCCTTCTCTCGCGCCGTGCGCCTGATGCGCTCCACCTGAGCGAAATAACCGTAGAAGAGCGAAATCACGAACGGGAAAGGAAGGCGTAAATAAATGTTAGGATTGAAATCGTCCGCAAAGTAAAAGACAAAACAGCCGTACATAAGCGGCGCGAGAAACGTTAGCGCAAGCAACCCTCGGGTATCGCTGCAAACGCAGGTCATGATAGCTGTCAACAGACAAGCGAGGTAGAAATCGGGACTCGCCGTGCCAGTGGTGCTCAGCACGGCAATCAGCACCATCGTATCGAAAATCAGCAGGGGCCCGTAAAAGTACCGCGAGTCAAAAAAATCGTCAGCCAAAAAATACAAGGTTGAGTGGCTGAGCAGATAGAGGATCAGGATCGCTTGAACTTGGCTGAGCGTGAGCCATGTGCTCGGCGTGTAGTAAAGTAGATACGAAGAAAGAATTAACAGCGGCCACCGTAAACGAATGACCGTGTCTTTCTTCGCCGCATCGAACAGCCGGTCAAGACTCCAGCGACGGGGCGGCGCAGAGTCGACCTCACAATTTTGCGAGACATGCATGCCGCTGGATCCAAACTCACTGAAATTTGATCTGCAGTTCGCAAAGTGCATATTACATGCCACGAGCTCGATGAAATTGGGCCAAGCTTATGCCGCGACAAGTTTCGTCAAGGAATTTGCGAAGTTAAGGAGCGGCTGAAAAACAGAATCTCGCGCGCGATCCCGCAACGGCGGAGAACAATTTTTGTAGTGGGTCGCAGCTCTGGACGGAAAGTGGACGCTTCGCGGTACGAAGCTTCAGCGGCGTCCCGAGGAGCGCTTTTGTTGCGCTGATCGCACCGCGCGCAAGATATCGGCATAGCCGGCGCAGCGGCAAAGATTTCCGGCAAGATAATCGCCAATGGCTTCGTCCGACGGTTGCGGATTCTCATCGAGTAGCGCCTTGGTAGAAAGCACAAAGCCGGGAGTGCAGTAGGCGCACTGTAACGCGCGCTCTTCGATAAACGCCTCTTGTATGTAGTGCAGGCGCTGTCCGTCGCCCAAGCCTTCGAGGGTGGCAATCGTGCGGCCCACGGAACGCGCCGCCAGCAACAGGCAGGAGCTGACCGGAATTCCGTCCATCAGCACCGTGCAGCTACCGCACGCGCCGACACCGCAGCTCTCCCGCACGCTCCAGAGCTTCAATCGATCGCGCAATACTTCCAACAGGGTATCCGCGTCATCGATGGTCAACGTCTGATCACGCCCGTTGACGGTTAGGGTAATCTGACGCTTCATCGACGTCCACCTTGCCTAATCCGGCGCCATGCTGGAAAACTTGCCATGACTGCTATCGCTGCAATTCGTCCAACGCTTTTTTAACGAACAGCCGGACCATGCGACGCTTGTACCACTCCGTACCCCGGAGATCGGAGGCCGGCGATATTTGCCGATCGACGGTGTCGAGCAACCTGTCCATAACTGCTTGATCGAGCGTTTGGTCGTTGACGAATGTAAGCCCGTCAATCAATAGCGGCGTCGACGCCACGCCGCCCAGCGCCACTCGGAGCTCTTTGCAACGGCCGTTTTCTTTTGCGAGGTACGCAGCCGCTCCCAGACAAGGCCAATCGTTGGCCGAAAGCGCGCTGTATCGCAAGTAAACGAATCGGCTGTTTGCCGGCGCAAACGGAACTTTCACGTTCACCAGCAGCTCGCCCGGCTGCAAGGCGGTTTCGTACATGCCGCGAAAAAAATCTTTGAGCGCGATCGTGCGCGCGCCGTTCGGGCCCCAAGTACTCACCGTGGCGCCGAGCACAAGCAATGGCGGCGGCGGGTCAAGCCGATAATCGGCGTGAGCGAGGTTCCCTCCGACGGTCGCGGTTTGTCGCACCCGTACGTTGCCAATGTAACTGAACGCTTGCGCCACAGCGGGAAAGGCTCGTTTAACCTCTGGCGAGGTCTCGACCCTTCGATGCGTGGCGAGCGCCCCGATACGAATGCCGTCGCTCTCATTGGTAATCTCGCTCAAACCCGGGATCGACTGGAGATCGATCAGATACGGATAGTGGAGCGCCCGCTGTTTCATTAAGATAACCAGGGTTGTACCGCCGCCCAGTGGGCGCGCGTCTTCGCCATGCTTTTGCAGAAGGTCGACCGCTTCCTGCAGCGATCGCGGTTGCAGTAGATCAAACGAGCGAATCGTCATAGCGGTTGATACCGCACCTAACCCGCTTGCCTTCAAGAAGTCAAGTTGCGCACCGGACTTGAGATGATTTTTCAGCCGCGGGCGCGGGCCTGGCGCCGCGTATTGGTCGCTCCTGGTTGACAGACATGGCGAACTTTGAAAAGTATCTAGCTAGCCGAAGGGAGGAGCAACCTATGTCATTTACCACGATCAGACATATCGCCATCCACACCGACGATCATTTCCGTATGGCCGCTTTTTACAAGAACGTTTTCGGCATGAAAAAAATCACCAACGGCATGACCGACCAAAACGGCAACTATGACAAGGAGCGCGGGCATTACAGCGATGGGATCATCGGCTTGGCGCTGCTTCAGCGCCAACCAGGTTTCAACGCGGGTCTCGACCATTTTGGCTTCGCGGTGGAAGATGTGCAAAAAGTAAAGGACCGGCTCAAACAGCATTACCCGGAAGTGTCGGTGATACAAAGCCAAAGTCACGTCCCCTTCGCCGGATTGAGAAGCCACGACCCAGACGGCAATCAATTCGACCTGTCGCAAAAGGGCATGGCGAACGTGCGCGAAGGATATGTAGAGTTCGGTTGGGAGCAGCCGCGCTGGATCAATCATATCTGCATCCGCACGGCTCGGCCGGGATATCTGGCCGAATTCTACGAAAAGATCTTCGAGCTGAGAGTTGATCCGAACCTGTCGGATGAAAGCAGCTTCTATGTGACCGACGGTAAAGTGTATATCGCGCTCCGTCCTTGGAGCATGGTGACGCACCGTGGCCTGATGGCCGGCATGGATCATTTCGGTTTCAAGGTCGACGATCTGGATCAAGCCAAGAAGGACTTGGAAGCGCTGGCAGCCTCGATGCCGGCGTCGGGGCCGCGCAAGATCGCCATTGGGCGCGACGGCGAAACGCGCCAGAAAAATCTCGAAGGCTGCAAATTTTGTCGGTATCCGCTGGCGGATCCTGACGGGGTGTTGCTGGATCTGACCGACTAGCGGTTTGGCCAGCATGAAAGTTTCTCTTGAAGAGATTGTCAATGCCTACGAGAAGCAACCGCTAGAGAAAGCCGCGACCCCTCCCGCCTCTTGGTACATCGATCCCCGCGTTCATGGGTTGGAGCGCCAGACGGTTTTTGCGCGTTCCTGGCAAGTGGTCGGGCGAACCGAGCAGCTACGCGAGCCCGGGCAATACGTGACGGCAACGATCGCCGGAGAACCGATTTTGGTGGTTCGCGGTAACGACCAGGTTCTGCGCGGCTTCTACAACGTTTGCCGCCATCACGCCGCCGCGGTGCTCACAGCAACGGAAGGAAAGGCGGCAAATCTCCGGTGCCCTTATCACGGTTGGACCTATAGCTTGGAAGGCATGCTCATCCTGGCGCCAGAGTTTGGTGGCGTCGCCGATTTCGACCGCTCCGCTAATAGCCTTCTTTCTGTGCCGGTCGCCGTCTATCGAAATTGGATATTTGTGAAACTTGAGCGGGGCGCTCCCGAGCTTGAAGATTTTTTCGGGAACGATCTCACTGAACAATTGAAAACCGCGAATCTTTTAGACCTTCATTGGTTCGAGCGCCGCAGCTACATGCTCAACTGCAATTGGAAGGTATTTGTGGACAATTATCTCGACGGCGGCTATCACGTGCCGCACATCCATGGTGATCTGCATAGCGTGCTTGATTACAGCAGTTACACCGTCAAAACCGGCGAGCGATTTTGTTTACAGTCGAGCGCGATGGAGCCCTTGGCCGGCGAGCCGACGACGGCGGCGGTTCGCCAGGGCCGGCGCGCCGATTACTACTGGATCTATCCCAATTTTATGATCAACCTCTACGAGGGCGTAATGGACACCAACTTGGTGATCCCGCACGCCGCCGACCAAACCGAAGTCGTGTTCGACTATTTTTTTGACGATGTCTCGGGATCGGCGCGGGAGCGCAATCTCACCAGCATCGCCGTCAGCGAGCAAATTCAGGCGGAAGACGCCGCGGTCTGCGAGTCCGTGCAGCGTGGCTTACAATCGCGCGGGTACTCAACCGGGAGGCTCTCTGTGCGGCGTGAAGCGGGGGAACACCTCTTTCATCGGCTGCTGCACACCGACTTGACGACCGGACTCCAATCGCAACCGGCGCTGCGCTGACCAACGGTTTCTCTGCGGTGGTCGACGCGTTGACGGCGGCACTTTTGCCAACCGCGCCATTTCGGCGTAGAATCTTTTTTTCATAGATAAAGAAGGTCGCGATTTGCCAGCGAAAATCTATATCGATGGCCAGGCCGGAACGACGGCGCTGCGGATCCGCGAGTGGCTTAGCGGGCGTCATGACCTGGAAGTCATCACGCTTCCGGAAGATCTGCGCAAAGATCCCGCAGCCCGCCAGAGAGCTCTGCGCGACGCCGCGATTGTTCTCCTCTGCCTTCCGGATGAAGCCGCAAAGCAAGCTGCAGGCTGGCTCAGCGACTCGCCCGTACGCGTTCTCGACGCCAGCACGGCGCACCGCGTCACCGATGGCTGGATCTACGGCCTGCCTGAATTAGCTGCCGGTCAGCGCGAGCGGATTGCCGCCGCGCGGCGTGTGGCAAATCCCGGCTGCTACGCTTCAGCCGTGATCCTGTTGGCGCGACCGCTCATCGACGCCGGCCTGATTGCGCCCGATACGCCACTTTCGATTCATGCGCTCTCCGGGTACTCCGGCGGCGGCCGCTCGTTGATCGAACGCTGGGAGGATCCCAAGGGGGGCTTGCTAAAGCTCACTTACGAAGCTCCCTACAGTATGACCAAGCGTCACAAGCATATTCCTGAGATCATGCGCCACGCTGCGCTCGAGACCGAGCCCCAGTTTCTCCCCAACGTCGGCCCTTTTCGCTGCGGCATGCGCGTCGAAGTCATGATTCCGGCGAGCGCGTTGCCAAAGCCTGTCACGGGCCAGGCGATCTGGGACACGCTTGCAGCCCGCTACGAAAAAGAGCGCTTTGTCGACCTTGAACCGCTGACTGACGCGAGCGAAGCGAACGAATCCACCTTCGATCCACAAGCCCACAACGATACCAATCGAATCTCGCTCCGCGTCCTACCGCACCCATCCGGCCATGTTTTGTTGATGGCCCGGCTCGACAATCTCGGTAAAGGCGCCGCTGGGGTGGCGATTCAAAATCTCAATCTCATGCTCGGGGTCGCAGAAGATACGGGTTTACCGGCGTAGAATCTTTGACCCGTTCCAGTCGTATCAAACGTTCCAATCGTTCCAGAGGTTACGTCCGCACACTCAGGATCCCTAGCAGGTTGATGAAAAACGGTTGCGAATGCTTCGACAAGCTCAGCATGCACGGATTTTCTTCAGGCAATTCAAGCTCTGGTCCGCTCGTCCTGAGCCTGTCGAAGGACTCTGAAAGAGTTTTTCAGCAACCTGCTAGGC
>DATBMR010000310.1:0-7915 GCA_036554745.1 Binatia bacterium | reverse complement strand
CGGAGAAGAAGGTCGAGTAGAGCGGATAGAGCGAATGCGCCGTCAGCGCCTTGGGAATGCCGATCCGGCTCCCATCAGCCGGCGCAACGTTCATAGGACGGCCAAAGAGGAGCTTGCTTCGCTGCTCCACCAGGTCGGCAGCCGGCGCCTTGCGCGATTTTCGTTTCCATACATTCTCGTACAGGCTGCAACGGCCACCAAACGGAAAACGGCGTCCGGCTACTTCGAAATGGTCGATGCTGCAGTAAAGCTCGCAGGCGCCGCAGGTGAATCGGCTCGTGCGCTTCATCTCCGGCGCGGCCAGAGCCAGAAGTTTGACGGCTGAGCCCAACGGACGGCTGGCGCGTTGGAGCGCCAGCAGCGCAACACCCAACGCGCCGAGCAACTCCGGGCTGGGCGGAATCACCACCTGGCGGCCGACGCTATGGGCGAAGGCGTGACCGACAGCCCGGTTCAACGCGACACCGCCTTGAAGAAATACGTTCTTGCCTACGTAGCGCGGGCCCTTGACGCGGTTAAGATAGTTAGCGGCGATGGCGTAAGCCAACCCGGCGACGATATCCTCGCGCGATTGGCCTTGCTGCAAAGCGATGCGGATATCGGAATTGATAAAAGCAGCACAGGTCGCTTTCAAATGCACCGGCGTAGGAGCGGCCAAGGCGAGCCCCGAGATTTCGGACACGGTCATGCCCAGATCACCATAAGCGCTTTCTTCGAGAAACGAACCAGTGCCAGCCGAACAGGCATTGTTCATCGCATAGTCGATGGGTACACCGTTGCGCAGGTAAATATATTTAGAGTCCTGGCCGCCGATCTCAAAGATCGTGTCGACGTCGCCATCGAAATGCGCCGCGCCCGCGGCATGTGCCGAGATCTCGTTGTAAACATGCTCGGTGCCCAGATAGGCGCCGGCGAGCTCGCGCGCCGAACCGGTGGTCCCGACCAGGTCGACAGCGCGGTTACCGACCTGATTCGCCAGCGCACGCAAGCACTCGCGGGTTGCCGCGACCGGATCGCCCTTCGTGCGTATGTAATGCGACGCCACCACGCCGTTTGTCGCGGGGTCTAAAAGTATGGCTTTGGTTGTGGTCGATCCGGCGTCTACTCCCAGAACCATCGGCCAGTCCGGAGTCGCCTGCCGTGGGGGCGCGGCGATCACTTGCACCTGATCGGTGTAGCGACCGAGCGGTGGTAGCCGGCTAGGACTGGCCTGGGAAGAGATATGCGGTGACTTGTAAAGCGGTTCGTCGCGCGTAAGTAACGCGGTTCCCCAGGCTTCGAACCAAGTACTCTCCGGCAGCACCACGAATTTCGTCTTGGGCCGTTTTTCTCGTAGCGCCGCCAGCATCGCCGCATTGCGCGTGACACCGCCGATCAAGAGCACCTGCCGCAGCTCGCGCTGATCTTTTTCCAGCAATGCCACGACCTTGTTCGCCATGCTGTCGTGAATCGTGTGCAGAATATCCTCAGGTGTAGCTTCTTTGCGGTTGAGCTTGTGAGTGATGTCGGATTTGCAATGAACGGAGCAGCGCGCCGCCAGCGGCACCACCTTGCCGTCGAACGAGCTGCGAATCGCCTCCTCCATAGCGAGCCCCATCCGCCCAATTTGCTGGATGAAGAATTCACCGCTTCCGGCAGCACACTTGTTGTGCGAGACGACGCTGCTGATCTTGCCGCCGGCGACGAAATAGATAAGGAAGGATTCCCCGCCCAGCGACGCCACTGCGTCGAATGCGCCATCGACTTCGCGCAACCCACGCTGAATGGCTGCGGCCTCGGAGATGTGACCCAGATGACCTGACACGCCAAAATAATCGGCATCAGCGAAGTCCGCGCCGGTAATCAAGTTTTCGAGGACTTCCAGCGGACGGCCTTGATGCGCTACGACCTGGGGAGTTTTGTCTTCGCCCCTCAATGCGACGATCTTTACCGTCAGAGCGCCTATATTCACCCCGACAAACTTCATGGTTTTAGGCCAGTTCAGTCGAACATCTCTTCGAAACTCCGGCGCTTAGCGACGCGGACACCACCGCTGCGCCTCCTCGCGCGATTCGTTGGCCGTTAGGTGATCACAGTGCGTTCTTGTTCCCCATCACGTCCAACATAGGAGAGCACGACCAGTCTCTCGTTTGCTTCATCTGGTGCGCTTCGCCTTGTTCTAAAACAAAGCCATGTAGTGCCGGCGTCTCTTTTCTCGCGACGTGCTATGCGGAAATTCAGTTCTTTACCAGTTGAAGCATTTTGCATAGCCTTTTGTCGTGCAAACTCCGCTCATTGCTCATCGGGTGGGGGCTTCGCTGGTGCCACAAATTCTCTGCCTTCCTCGTTGGTCTCGACAACGTCTTCGGTGCCGGGCGAGTCTTCCCATCGCTGTGTCAACTCCGGCACAGTTTCTCTGGCTCGGCGCTCAGTTTGCCAAAGCAGTTCTTCCACATCGAGGTGATCGACAATTTCCTTGAAACCGAGAACGTCGGTGAGGGTATGAAGCAAGATCTGATGTTCTGCTTCGCTTGGAACTTTTCCGGAGAGATAGATAACGCCCTTGCGACAGATAACGTGCAACTCCTCCATGTCGATCCGTCCGTCTTCCTTCACATGCTCACGAATCGTCTCGGCGATATCTTGATCGCCCAGCAAATTCAGATCGCCTGGTATCGAAGCCGCCAACGGCGTCTCCGGCTCTTCCGCTGCAGCGACGGACGGCTTTTCATTTTTGGCGGCGCATTTCCTGCAGAAGCGCGTTGCTGGAAGAGCCCGTAGCCGGGCGACCGCAATCGTCATGCGGCAGCTTTCGCAGACGCCGTATACGCCTTTGATAATTCGTTCGAGGGCAGCGTCGATCTCTTTAACAGCGAACAAGGTCCTGTCATCCAGACGGGCCAGGAAACGCGCCGATTGCTCTTCTTGAGCGTGCTCCTCCAACTCGCTTTCGCGTTCTTCACTAATAGAATCCAAGCCAGCTTCGGTCTTTCGGAATTCCTGCAAGTAATTCTGGCGTTGGCTACGCAGCAGGTCGACGAACGAATTTAGGATTTCCTTCTTCATTGTCCACCTCAATTTGAAGTGTTCGTGGTCATAGAGCAAGGCAAAGCGCGTGCCAGTACTCTGATAGTTTCCTGATCCGACATTATTTTCACGTTGACTCGGGCATTGAGTCCTACAGCCGTGGGCAATAGATACTGCGTCAATGAGGGCCGCCCGCAACCCAACCACACCGACGGTGATACTTCGTCCCCTCGGGCTTCAAAGTATCGATACGCTCACGTGCCCACGGTTTCCGGACTCACCGCCCTCGCCGCACTAGCTTATTTGCGGAGAGTTTTTGTTGGATTAAGGTTAGCTACTGGTACGCTTTGTGCTTTTTTTAAGACTCGGTTTCGGATCGCAGAGAACCGTTAAGGTGTTTCAACGAACCGGAGAAAGAATACCTCAGGTGGGAGCAACAGCGCGCGATAAATAGCGCCGATTGGAGTCTGCCGCGGAGACAGTCCGAGAATGAGGCAGATTCTGCCGCTTGTTGCCATCAAGCCGAAGTGAATTGGCAGAGAAGAAGGCGGTATCGTGAAAAGTCTTGAAATTTTTTAAGCCTCATTTTGCGCTTTGCAGGCCTGAGAAAAAAATAAAGTATCTTGGTCATTTATGGGAACAAGGGCCATTCGCCGGTAGCGGTTAGCGTCAATCGAAATGGATCTCAATTGTTTAACCGACCGATGCCTTGCTGGTTACGGCGCAGCGCCAAGGCTTGGGCGTGGCGCAGCCCGTCTTGCGAAAGACCGCGCTGCTATGACCATCGACAAGGAGCCTAGAGGCCCCGCTCTTAAGTTCAGCGTTAAGCCTCCAAGCCAAGGTCAACGAAGCGCGCCGGCCGAAACCAGGCCAAAGGCTGCGGCGGCCCGGATGAAATAATATGCGTGAGCGCCGCCGAGTTCACCGCGATGGTTCCTTATCGCTCACGCTGCTGCCTTGCGGCGCGCTCGATCAAGCCGAGTTGAACGATTTGGCGCGCGCGCTCTCGTCCAAGGGGATGGCTGTGAGGATTGCCAAGCAACGGCCGCTGCCACAGGACGCCTTCGACTCGCGACGCCAACAATACCGAGCGGACGACTTTCTCAAGATTGGGCGCAATGAGCCGGGTGAGCGAGTGTTGGTCGCAACCAGCTGTGACCTCTACGCGGAGCCTCTCAATTTTGTTTTTGGATTAGCTGAATCGCCTGGCAGGTGCGCGGTAATTTCATTGTACCGCCTCGGCATTGGCGTGAACGAGACAAGGTTTCGTCTTCGCGCGGTGAAAGAAGCGGTTCACGAGCTCGGCCATACGCTCGGGTTGCCGCACTGCGCGAACGCGCGCTGTGTCATGCATTTCAGTAATTCCCTCGAAGACACCGACCGAAAAGGAGACCGCTGGTGTCCAGGTTGTGAAAAAAAGCTGCAACAACGAGAGATACCATTGTTTCAAGAACAAGGAGGTTAAAATATGGCTGCTTTAACTCAAACGGCGCAACTCCCGAGCAAAGACATAAAACTGCCCGAGCCGCGCTTGGACGGTGCGGTTTCGATTGAGAAAGTGCTATGCATCAGGCGCTCGGTACGCGAGTTTACCGACGACCCGCTGGAGTTGTCGCAGATTGCTCAGCTTCTCTGGGCGGCTCAAGGCATCACCGGCGCAGGGACTCACCGGACGGCGCCCTCGGCCGGCGGACTTTACGGCCTTGAACTATATCTCATAGCTGCCAACGTAAACGGGCTGCCCGCCGGTATTTACAAGTACGAGATCCTCACCCATGAACTAGTTTCGTTGATCGAGGGTGATCCACGGCAGCGACTGTTCCGCTCGGCGCTCGAACAGACGGCGATTTCGCAGGCTGCGGCGATCTTCGCCCTGGCCGGCGTGTACGACCGAATCAGCGCGAAGTACGGGGAGCGGGGCATTCGATACACCCATATGGAAGCGGGCCATGCCGCGCAAAATTTGCTCCTGCAAGCGGTCGCTCTCGGCCTCGGCGCGGTTCTTGTCGGAGCTTTCGACGACGCCAAGGTGAAGCGGGTGTTAGGGTTGAGCAAGAAAGAGATGCCGCTTTACTTGATCCCCGTTGGCAAACCATGAGAGGCGCCGCGTGATTCTGCATGGGAGCGGGAATTTGGCTATTGATTCTCCTCTACTTGGGATTCGGCAGTCCTGCCTTGGCGGCGACCATGGCACCTGGTGCCGACTTGGAAGTCTTTGTCCGTCCAGGGTGTCCCTATTGTGAGGAAGCGAAAAGGTTTCTCACCGACCTGCAGCGCCGCCGCCCGGAACTCCTAGTCCGCGTCCGAGATATCTCCCAAGACGCGGAAGCGTTAGAGGAGCTTTCCGAGCTCGGGCATCGGTTCGGCATTTGGCCGGTCGGCGTGCCCGGGTTTTATCTCCGCGGTCGACTGATCATTGGGTTCATCAGCGCGGCGACAACCGGGAAACAGATCGAGGATCTGCTCGGCGAAGCGACATCCTCCGGCAAAGCTGATCGCGCCAGCCCTGGAACGGCGCCGGAGACCGTCAACCTGCCGATGGTCGGGCGGATCAGCGCGCACGACCTCGGGTTGCCGCTCTTCACTATTACTCTTGGGCTCCTAGACGGGTTCAACCCATGCGCCATGTGGGTATTGCTGTTTATTCTCTCGATGTTGGTCCATCTGCGCGACCGAAGAAAAATGTTTTTGATCGGCGGCGTGTTCGTGGCGGTGAGCGGTCTGGTTTATTTCGCGTTTATGGCGGCGTGGTTAAATCTTTTCCTGCTAATTGGCCTATCGCGAGCGACCCAGCTCTTGCTCGGCGGTATCGCAGCAGCCATTGGCATCCTTAACCTGAAAGATTTTCTTGCCTTCGGTCGCGCCGTCTCCGTCGGGATTCCGGAGGCTGCGAAACCGGGAATCTATGCGCAAATGCGCCGGGTGCTACGGGCCGACAATTTAAGCGGCGCGCTCGCAGCGGTAGTCTTCCTCGCTCTCCTCGTCAATACGGTAGAGCTCTTGTGCACAGCGGGTCTGCCAGCGATCTATACTCGTGTGTTAACCATGTACGTGCTGCCAACCTGGGCGTATTACAGCTATCTCGTCGTTTATAACCTCGCCTATATCGCCGACGACAGCCTAATGCTCACGGTTGCTGTCGTGACACTGAGCCGCGAGAAACTTCAGAAAAAAGGTGCGCGGTGGTTGAAGCTCATTAGTGGAGCCGTCATGCTCACGCTCGGATTGATTTTAATGTTGCACCCGGAATGGCTTGCGAGTTGAGATCGCAGGTCATCCGGATTTTGGCAGAGCAGCGGGTAAGCCCTGCTCGCCAAGCCTTGGCGGCGGTGTGGACGTCTGTATGTTTTCTTGGTCGAGATGCCGGGCCTTGCAACGCGTGCGTGGCCTTTACGACGCCGCCGCTGAAGATGCGAGTTGCGGCAACGTTAAGCGAAAGACCGTTTGCTTGTCTCCGTCACGGCTGTAGCTGAGCTGGCCCTTGTGCATCGAGACAATCTGGCGAACGATCATCAAGCCTAGGCCGGTGCCGGAGCTCTTTGTCGTCGTAAAAGGGGTGAAAATATCCACGTGACTGGGGATGCCAACTCCGGTGTCGATAATTTCCAGAATCACGTTTTCTCCGGACTGGATCCCCCGTAAAGACAGGGTGCCGCCTCCCGGCATCGCTTCAACCGCATTCTTACAAAGATTTAACACCACCTGTTTGAGCTTGTCCGCATCGGCCATAACCAACGGGAGATCCGCCGGGAACGCCTGCGCCACGGCAATCCCGCGCTCTGTATAGTTGGGCGCTTCGAGTTCCAGTGTCTCTGCGGTTACTGCAGCGAGGGAAGTCGGCTTAAAAACGTATCTTTCGGCGGCCGCGAAGGTTTTAAAATCATAGATAAGCTGGCTTAAGCGATGGATTTCTTTAAGCAGATTATCGATTGAGGATAGGACTCGGCGGTCTAGCTGCTCACGCTCGGGAAGATATCGCTCTAGGAGTTTCACTGTCAGGCTCATGCCGTTCAGCGGATTGCCGATCTCATGAATCAGCTTCGCGGCGGTGACGCTCATCGCGGCCAGACGCTCTTTCTCAACCAGTTGCTCATGGAGCCTCGCCTTTTCGGTGATGTCCTGTCCCGAGCAAAGGACGCCGATCGAGTTGCCGGAGCTATCCTTGAGAGTCGTGCAGGACCACTCGATCAAGCGTTCTTTTCCATCCTTGGTGAGTATCGTATTGATCCCGCCTTTGTCAGTTTCACCTAAAACTCGCAAGAACAACTCGCGGATGCGGTTCCGATCGGATTCCAGTAAAAAGGTCGAGAACCAATCTCTACCCCGGACTTCCTCTAAGCGATAGCCGCAGACTCGTTCCATAAACGGGTTAAATTGGACGACGCGTCCTTCGCTGTCCAAAACCAGGATGATAAACTCAGCGGTTTCGATAAGCTTTTGGGCGAAATCCTTTTCGCGGCGAATTTGTTCGGTTTGTTCCGCGACTCGGGTTTCTAAAGCGTCTTTAAGACTAAGGAGTGCGGCGGTGCCTTCTTGGGAGCTTCGTTGGGCCAATTCGAAAGGCGCGAGACTTTCTGAAAACAGTTGAGCCGCGGTCTTTGTTATGTTGGCTATCTCCTCGGAGCCGAGCCTGCTGAGCAGGAATCTAACGAGGGCATCCTGCTGGATCGCAACCATGTCTAAGACGGATAATTTCGCTCTCACCGCCTTGCGCCCCAGCTGATAGGCACGTTCCAGAGCGGCTTCTTCCTTGTGCGTGAAATAGTCGGAGAGCAGGGATACAAACTCGTTCGTGAGGGACATTAGGGCGCTCATGAGTCGCAACCGAGATAACGTACGACCAGGACCAACGAGTCGTCTGTGCCCTTATTGTACTCAACCATGAGATGATCCGCCAACTGTTGAGGAG